>JAFUIY010000073.1 GCA_017473925.1 Clostridia bacterium
AAATATATGTGTCTGACCGGCGCAGCAATATGTTTTGTTTCCGTTCGGGCTTCGCCCTCTCTACAACAAAACATATTGCATTATCGTTCTTCTTTTATTTTTTTCTAAACTTGGTCTCACATCATTGACAAATGTACAAAATTTTACACAAAGGGTCTGTCAATATTGACCACGGCATTACAATTTTCAATGGAATCCGACACAAGTGCGCAGATTTCTTTTCTGACCTCGCTGTCAGATTTCTTCACCTCATGGGGAATAACGGCATCAAAAATAAGATTTGTGTGGCTGGTTCCGGGCACCATCCTGAAATCGTGAATGGTGATTCCCTCATTAATGCCCTTAAGAAGCTCAGCAACCTTCACATGCATGGCAGCAGTGACTTCATTATCCGTTTCGATGGGATCCATATGTATTACAGCCATACAGCCGAGCTCATCGGCAAGCATATGCTCGGCATTGTCAATGATATCATGAAGCTCAAAGATATCTTCATTTCCGCTGACCTCTGCATGAAGGGAAACGACAACTCTGCCCGGGCCGTAATCATGCACGATAAGGTCATGGATACCTATGATTTTATCAAAGGACATTGTTATTCTTTCAACATCCCCGATAAATTCCTTTTCAGGAGGCATTCCCAGAAGAGGATTCACCGTTTCCTTTACGGATTTTATACCTGCAACAATGATGAATGCCGAAACAAGGATACCGCACCAGCCGTCAATCTGCACATCGGTGAAACGGGAAATGACCGTTGACGCGAGAACAACAGCTGTTGCCACTGCGTCACCTATGCAGTCAAGGGCTGTTGCCTTCATTCCCGCAGAATTGATTTTCTTTCCGACACTTCTGTTGTAAATGAACATGTAGAATTTCACTGCAATGGAAACTGCAAGGATAATCAGTGTTACCGCATCCGATTCAACGGGAGTGGGATTGATTATTTTGTCAACAGATGTTCTGAAAAGCTCAACACCCACAAGAATGATTATGACCGACACTGCAAGACCTGAAAGATATTCCATTCTTCCGTGGCCGAAGGGATGGTCCTTGTCGGGCTTCTTTGAAGCCATACGGATACCTGCCAGTGTAATAACCGAAGAACCTGCATCGGAGAGGTTGTTGAAGGCGTCTGCAGTAACGGCGATAGAACCGCTGATAATACCTGCGAAGTATTTGATGCCGAAAAGCACAATATTAAGGACAATTCCGAGGATACTGCACAGACTGCCGTAAGCATTTCTTACAGCCGACGCATCATCGCAGTCCTTGTTTTTTATAAAAAGTTTACTCAGAATCGAAATCATCGTCTGTCTCCGTTCTCTTCCTTCTGTTCTTTTTCTGCATAAGAAGCTCCATTTCCTTACGTTCGGAAATATCTCTGCCTTTTTCATAGATTTCACGGAGCATGAACATGTTCCGCTTATACTTTGATGTATCGGGCTTCACAAAGTCCTTTCTGCCTGACAGAGTATATTCATTCAGCACTGAAGCAATAAGGTCGGGAACAGTATATTTTCCGCCCCTGATGAAATCATCCGATATTTCCTCGGGAGTGACAAACTCGTGTCTTGATGCCGAAAGCTTCATTTCAAAGCAATGGAGCATAAGGGCTCTGCTTTCGGGAACGAAGATACCTAAAGGATTGACAAAGCCGAGCTTTCTGTTATATTCCTGAACGGTATCATAGAATTTTTCAGGGTCTTCAAGGCTCTTCTGCCATTTATCGGAGCCGAAGAAATCAGTGATAATCCTGTCACACCTGTCATGCTGTCTGCCTGAAAAATCATTCTCTGATTTTTTGCTGACAACAAATCCGTCTGCCGTGACAGTTATGAAGCCTCTGTTCACAAGCTCAAGGAAGCCGACAATGAATCTGTCAGCGTCACACACTGTTTTTTCCGTAACGATATTCAGGATTTTTGCTGCAGAAAGCTGTCTGAGAACATCCTCCCGTGCAGCGTATGAGGACTCGTCAAATGCCTTTTTGCGGCATTTCTTCTCCATGTTTTTTCTGAAAAAGCGTCTGTAATGCAGGGCATAATATACGGCAAATACACACAATGCTGTGGCAATCACACCGACAACACAGCACACGGCGATAAGCACGGTACGGTCATCCTCGACAGTGATAAGCTTACCTGTTTCAAACAGTGCCGTGGGAAATTTAAGGCTGACCTTAACCTCACCTGCCGTGTTATATGCCGAAAAAATAACAGAGCCGTCAGTCTTTTTTCCTGCCAGAGAGCCCGATTCAAGAATTGTATAATCCTCTGAAAAGCTTTCACCGGGGACTCTTACCTCAACGGTGACATTTCTGCACACAAGACTGCTGTCTGCATTGACTGCAGTGCAGGAGAAATAGGCTTCGTCATTATACAGCCTGACAGAAGAATTCATGATATATCTCAGAGAAAAGACATGTGTCATGTCCTCACTTCTGTTATTCCATTCAACAATATATCTGTCCTCCGTCTGAGAAAAGGAATATGTACCTGTCAGAGCAGTACCGTCAGTGTCGTAATTACATCCGTTGCCGTCAACAGACACGGACACATCGCTGACAGAGGAAAATGTTTCAAGTGCATTTTCCGGAATCACGATTTCCCTGCTGAAGCCCTCTGCTTCACCCTTGAAGGATATCGTCCATTCCTCCGTCATAAGGACAGTGCCGTCCGTCCTGAGTTCTGCAATCACATTGAGATTGTCAACAGTGAATGATGAAGCTGCCGAACAGGAAAAAGGAAGGAGCATGAAGCTTAATATGCATATTATAATTATAAAAGAAATTTTCTTCATAAATTCATTTCCTTATAAAGTTTTTTCAAATCAGAATCTGTCGGGATAATGCACAATGCAAAATGCATAATGCATAATTATAAAATCCAAGCCCGAAGGGCTTCCGAAACAATTTGCCGAAGGCAAATTATATCACATTTGCGAAGCAAATATATCACATCCGTCACAGACGGATATATAACATTTTCCGCAGGAAAATATATCACTGCAATAATTTATCGCCCAGCGATAAATTATTGCTTATATCATATCCACAAGTCCTGCGGCGCCGTTTGTAATCATTTCGGCAGCGAGCATTGCAAGCTCATCCATTGATATGTCGGCTTCACCCCTGAGCCAGCGGAGGTACATCGCAACCGTACCCGATGCGACGAATTCTGCAGTAAGCTTGAACCTTTCACTGGCAGGAGTGTTCGGTCTGCCGTAAAGGGTAATAAGCTCATTGCTCAGTATATCCTTGATGTTCATCATGAAATCAGAAAAATCATTATTTCTTGCGATACTCTTGAAAAGATCAATTTTTTCATTGACGATATCGTTTATACCCGCAAAAAGATAATAAGGGGCTTTTTCCGACTTTGAATAATCAATAAACACTTCTTTTATAAGACCTACCAGCATGGAGCCGAGGTCATTATAAAGCTCCTCCACACTTGAATAATGCAGATAGAAGGTCTTTCTGTCAATCTCTGCAAGGTGGGCAAGCTCTGTTATCGTGATTTTTGAAATATTCTTCTCCTGAAGCAGTGTGATAAAAGCACTTATAATTGCCTTTTTTGTTTTAATCTGTCTTCTGTCATAGTTTTTAGTATAATAAAGAGCATTCTCTATCTTATTCATAATATCACCCTGAAAGCTTTTTTTACATTTTAGCACTGATTTGCCCATTAGTCAACAGCGTGATGAATATTCTTCACAAAAAATTGACATTTATTGTATTCTGTGATATCATACTGCAGAGGTGTTTTTACATGGAAATCAATACAAGATATGCAGAAAAAAAGGACGCTGCACGCATAGCAGAGCTTCTTGAGACAATAGCAGAGCTTCATCACAAGGGCAGACCTGACATATACGGCGGAGGCGGCGCAAAATACGGCATTGAAGACGTCGAAAAGAAGATTGAAGACAACGAAGAAATCATCATCGTTGCAGTCAACGACGATGATTATGTTGTAGGATATACAATTTCAAAAATAACTGATGTGCCCGAAAACGGAATTCTTCTCCCCTACAGAAAAATGTACATTGACGATGTCTGTGTTGACAGCACATTCAGAAAAATGGGCATCGGCAGAAAGCTCATGGACGCCACAAAGCAGGAGGCTGTCAGAAACAATTGTCATATTGCAGAGCTTAATGTCTGGGCATTCAACGAAAATGCAGTTGAATTTTACAAAAGCTGCGGCATGAGTGTACAGAGAATGTATATGGAATATGTGCTTGACTGAGCAACTGAAGTAAATAAAGAAGCCATCGGATAACCGATGGCTTTTAATATTTACTGACCGATTTTTGCAATTATATCCATGAACATTCTGAAATACATTGCAATTGTTTCAAAGAAGCTTCTGAACTTTTCAGCAAGATTATCAAGCTTTGACTTTGATGTAACAGTGCCGTAGCCCTCGAGTGTGCCGTTGTTGTCGGGAACACCGTCAGCATCGTTTGCGAATGTATAAAGCAGGGGGGAAAGGAGAGCTACAACAAAATATTCAGCTGCAGAAATACCACCGCCGAAAGCAGTGCTGCCCATTTCGGTAAGCTGAGGCTTATATGCTGTCAGTCCGTTATCAGCTATCATTGCATCTGCAGAAGCTGTAAGTGTGCTTCCTGACAGAAGGCTTAATTCTTCACGGAGAATGAATGCTACTGTTCTGAGAAGAATTGTGACTGCTTCACCCTCAAGAGGATAAACCTCTTCGCCCTCATAATGAGCTGCAACAAGGTCTGTTGCAAGGTCCCAGCCGTTTTCGTATTCACTTTCGGGGATTGAGAAGCCGTATTTCTTCATCTGCTCTGAAATACTGCCCTCACCGTAGAGAGGTGTTTCAAGAGCGCTGACAAGCTTACCGACAACCGAGTTCACAAGGTCATAGTAAATTGCATCTTCATCAATGCCCATTTTTTCCATTGTGAAGCCCAGTGCAAGACGGTATTCAACACCCGCCTTAAGGAAGCCCTTTGCATAATCATTGAGCCCTGCTTCCATAAGAGCAAGCTGTTCTGCAGAATAACCCTTTACAGTTGATGTAAGAGCATCAAGGTCGATTGAATCTACAGTTCTTGCTTCGTAATCAATCCTGTCATCATTGAATGTGAATACTCTGTACTGCAGAGGATACATTGTAAGTGATGTTGTTGCGAAGTCATAAATCTTATTGCCCTGTGAGCTGATATATACAGCACCGTCAGAGCAATGCTCATGGCCTGAGAAAACAACCTTGATACCTGCATTTGCGAACTGGTCTGCAGTGATAGTGTGGTTTCTGATGATGAAGTTTCTTGAAATTATACGCTGCATAGGAAGGTGGTCAAGAAGGTTATGATGCATCATAAGAATGGGATGTCTGCCCTCATTGACAGCTTTTTTCGCCATATTGCATACCCAGTTGACCTTTGCAGTTGTCATGCCGTCTTCGGTTGAATAGCTTGCATGGCATGAATCAAGTGCAATAAGTCTGTATTTATCGCCGAGGTCTGCTGTGTATGAGCAAGTGCCGTCGAGAGTATCGATAGCCTTGTCCCAACCGAAATCAGCATAGATTTCCATAAACTCTTCAAATTTTGTGTCACAGTCATTAAGAGAAGCATCGTGGTTGCCGTTGATAACGAAAACATCCTTGCCTGTTGCTTCTTCAAATGCCCTGAGCTTTTCTGCAACTGCGTAATGCTCTTCAATAACAATTTTTCCGTTATCTGCAAGGTCACCGGGGATGAGAACATATTCAATTGAATCATCCTCAGCACACTGACGAAGGAATTCGTCAATAATGAAACCGCTTTCATCCTCCATGGCAGCTCTTCTGTTTGCATACCAATAGATGGGATGGTCAATTTTAATGGGCTGTGAAGGATTTCCCTCAAGCTCTTCACGGGGAACATTGTAATGAAGGTCTGATGCAACTGCAATCTTCAGGTCATCCTTTTCAGCAGCAAAAGCAGCAACTGAAACAGATGAAAGCACGAGAATGACAGTAAGCACTACACTTATAAATTTTTTCATAAAAAGCACCTCTCTGTTCATGATAATATCATAATGCCTTGGAAGAATTTTGTCAAGCAGAAATCTTACTTGTGATACTTTTCATTGGCATTTATTTTATAGCCTCTGTAAATCTGTTCAAGGAGCATAACCCTGAAAAGACGATGGGGAAATGTCATTTTTGAAGCCGACATCCTGACATCTGCACGCCTTTTTACGCTTTCGTCAAGACCGTATGAACCGCCGATGATAAAAACTATATCACCGTTGCCCTTCATTGCAGCCCCTGCAAGACAGGCAGCCATTTCCTCAGAGGAATACAGCTTTCCCTCAACACACATGGCAACAACGGTTGCCCCTGAGGGGATTTTCTTTATTATTGAATCGGCTTCCTTTTTCAGAGCCGCTTCTATTGTTGCATCAGAAGGGTTGTCAGGCAGATTCACTGCAGGGATTTCAATTATCTCAGCCTTGCAGTAGCCCTTGAGCCGTTTCATATATTCATCGGCTGCATCCCTGAAAAATGCATCCTTGAGCTTGCCTACACATATCAATTTCATGGTCTGCATCAGAGTATCACCATTCTTTCTCCGTGTCCGGGAGGAGCAACACTTATAAGATAGTCAATGCCCTCAACCGCACCCATTTCACCAAGGGCAAGACACGTCTCGCTGATTGCCGCAGAGGGTGTGTTGTTGTCACGGCTGAGATGTCCGAGAATAAGCCTTGTTGTGCCCGTGTTGACAAAATGCTTTGCGGCTTCGGCACATGCCTCGTTTGAAAGATGCCCCTTATCTGAAAGTATACGCTGTACAAGATAATAGGGATAAGGCCCCTCCATAAGCATCTTCTTGTCGTGATTTGATTCAAGGAGTATGACATCGCTGCCCGTGACGGCATCAAGTGTATCCTGAGTTATGATGCCCGTGTCCGTACAGACGGAAATTTTTGTTTCATCGGGAAGAATGACGGAATATCCGCAGCTTTCGGCACTGTCGTGGGAGGTCCTGAATGCCTTTACTTCCATTCCTGCCGCCTCGACACCCTTACTGCCGATAATCTCTGCATTGAAATTGCCCTTGAGATGCCCTGTTTTTTCGAGCTCAGCCATAGTACCCTTTGTGCCGTATACGGGTATGCCGTAACGGGAGGCAAACACTCTGAGCGCCCCTATATGGTCTGTGTGTTCATGGGTGATGAATATTGCCCTGATACTGCACGGATCAACGGAAATATCCTCAAGTGCAATAGTCAGCTGTTTTGCATTTGTACCGGCGTCAATAAGAATGCCGTTGCTGCCTGAACCGATATATGTACTGTTTCCGCTGCTTGAAGAACATAGAGTACAGAATCTTGCCATATCATTCACCCTTTCTTAAAAATTCTATCAAAAAAGGACACCGTGAAGTGTCCTTTAGTATTATCCTGCGTTATTTACAGCCTTTTTGCCGTCATCATCGGGGAAATCAACCTTATCGATGTCAACGCCCACACCTCTGAGCTTTTCGATAACCTTTTCGTATCCTCTTTCAATGTGGTAAATTTCTTCAATGACTGTTCTGCCCTCGGCACACATACCTGCAATAAGCATTGCGGCACCTGCTCTCAGGTCATCGGCTCTTATAGGAGCTGCATGGAACTTTTCAACACCCGTAACGATTGCTGCCTTACCCTCAACCTGAATGGAAGCACCCATTTTGCTCAGCTGGTCAACATATCTGAAACGGTTGTCCCATACACCGTCAGTGACAATGCTTGTACCCTCACTGAGAGCAAGGAATGTAGTCATCTGAGGCTGCATATCTGTGGGGAAGCCGGGATGAGGCATTGCAGTAACCTTACAGCTTCCGCTTCTTGTATCGCTGATTATTCTGACCGAGTCATCATTTTCCTCAACCGTAACACCGCATTCCCTGAGCTTTGCAGTGATTGATTCAAGATGCTTCGGAATAACATTCTTTATAAGTACATTTCCCTTTGCAGCTGCAGCGGCAACCATGTATGTGCCTGCCTCAATCTGGTCGGGAATGATTGAATACTGACAGCCGTGGAGTGAACGGACACCTCTGATTTTGATGACATCCGTACCTGCACCGGTAACATTTGCCCCCATGAGATTCAGGAAGTTTGCAAGGTCAATGATGTGAGGCTCTCTTGCTGCATTCTCAATGATTGTAAGTCCTCTTGCCTTGACAGCGGCAAGCATGATGTTGACGGTTGCACCGACTGAAACCTTGTCAAAGTAAATTACATTACCGTTGAGTGATTCAGCCTCTGCATCAATCATACCGTTGTCATTGGTTATCTTTGCGCCGAGCTTTGCAAAGCCCTTCAGGTGGAAGTCAATAGGTCTGACGCCGCCGAAGTTGCATCCGCCGGGCATTGCAACCTTTGCATAATTGTATCTTCCGAGCAGAGCGCCGAGAAGATAGTATGATGAACGGGAATACTTTGTCATTTCGTAGGGAATAACGAAAGAACGGATATATCTCGTGTCGATTTCAAGTGTATTTGAATTTATATAACGTACGGTTGCGCCCATATCGATGAGAATCCTGACCATAACCTGAACATCACGGATGTCGGGTATATTTTCAATTCTGCAGATATCCTCTGCAAGGATTGTCGCAGGAATAATTGCGACAGCGGCATTCTTTGCACCGCTTATATCAATCTCACCGTAGAGCTTTTTTCCGCCGTTAATTACGAATTTTTCCATAACGGTTACTTCCTTAATGTTTTAAAAACATACTTTTAAAAAGCATAAAATACGCATTATTATTCAGTCTATAACATTAATAGTATACCACTAACCGAAAAAAATTTAAAGTATATTTTCGGAAAAAAGTTTTTTTCGGCTGAATTTTGTGTAATTTGCCACCGAGAAAATAAGCAGAAACAACATATGTATATATTTTTCAGAACAAACACAATATATTGTATCGAACATACTTTCTTTTTGCTTCGCCTGAAAATCAAACCTGTTTTTTGTACATTTTTAACAAACAAAAAATCAGTATTCAAGGCTCTTTACAGTGACATTATTGATTACGGGAAGATACATTTCAGCTTCCTTTTTTGCACCCTCAAGGGAGTGGTCCCTGTAGTTACCGCATTCGACGGCAGACACACCGGGTACTTCACCCTCAAATGAAGCAATGAATGCAAATGCATCACGGGTGAGCTTTATTGCATCCTCATGAGCCATGTCACGGACAAGGAAATAGAAGCCCGTACGGCAGCCCATAGGTCCGAAATATATGATTCTGTCAGTAAACTGAGAGTTTCTGACAAATGTTGCAAAGAGATGCTCAACAGTATGAATGGAAGCATTGTCCATGACTTCCTCAACATTGGGTTTTCTTGTTCTTATATCATAAGTAACGACATCACCGTCAACACGGGAAATATACATTCCCTTTTCAAGTACGGTATGGTCAACTTCAAAGCTTGCTATTCTTTTCATAAATAAATCCTTTCTTCAAATCAGAATTTGTCGGGATAATGCACAATGCAAAATGCATAATGCACAATTATAAAATCCAAGCCCGAAGGGCTTCCGAAACAATTTGCCGAAGGCAAATTATATCTCATTTGCACAGCAAATATATCACATCCGTCGAAGACGGATATATCACATTTTTCCGCAGGAAAAATATATCACTGCATAAATTTATCGGAGATAAATTTATGCTTTGCTTCCCGACCAGAACACAAAATCTGCAAGAAGCACTGCTCTTACGGGAGCTGCTTCGGCACCGCCGATTTTCAGAGGCTGTGCGAGCAGAAAATATTTGCCGGGCTTTACATGCCTGAGCTCAAGATTTTCGAGTATTGCAACATTCTCACGAAGCAGTGCCACGTGGGGGCCTGTCTGATTGCCGTGAGTGCCGACGGAAAGTGCATCCGTTCCCAGAAGCTTCACGCCGCTGAATGCGATTTCCTCTGCGGCACTTTCAAGAAACCATGCTTTTCCGTTGCTTCTGACAAGAATCCTCTTTGCATCGGCAGGGAAATGCTTATTCACATACTCCCCTGTCACGGGCCCCTCGGGAACATCAATCACATGACATTCACCGATAAACACAGACAAATCTGCCTTGTCAATGCTGTCTGCCCCGTCAATGAAATGAAGAGGTGCATCGGCATGGGTACCGTTGTGAAGCCCCGTATAGATTGCAGAAAGATTACAGCTGTCACCTGCAGGTATACTGCCTGCAACCTCAAGCCTTACCTCAGGGTCACCGGGGTAAAGCTCACATGCCGTAATGTCCTTTGAAATATCAATTATCTGCATATCTGCACCTTTTATTTAAGATTGATTTTGTTCTCTGTCAGCTGTACTGTGAGGATATAAAGGAATACAGTGACAATTGTTTTGAAATATACACCCGTAAAGCCGATTACGGAAGCACCCGTCATTTCAGCCTGCCTTATTGCCGACTGACTGACTGTCATTGACATGCCCGACTGTTCAATAATAAGTGTTATATCGCAGAGACTTTCAAGGCCGTATGATATGCCCTGAATCACAAAAACAATCACTGCCAGGTAGATAATAACACCGAATGTGCCGAGCTTATGGAAGGGTCTGATGTTTGAAAGCGTTATCGCAAAAAGAATGTACATGACAAAAATGGACATATTGAAAAGTCCGATAACAGCCTGAATTGCAAGTGATTTCTGATAAACAGTTTCAGCACCGACACCGAAGGTCTGCAGGACTGAATATATCATATCATAAATCTGAGCGCCCTCCTGATTTTCAGATGTCCAGTAAATGAACACCGAAATGAAAGCGACAATGACAAAAGCATAGCTTACAAGAAGCCAGATTGACGATGTGAACCATTTTGAAAAAATAAGGGCACTTGTTTTTACGGGCAGGGTCTGTGTCAGATAGCCCTCTCTGCCGAAAAGGCTCTTGTTTGCGCCGAAAATAACAGAAGCAAAGGTCATGATAACAGCAACGAATGCCACAACCACGACAACCATTGAGGAAAGAAAACGGAGAAGACCGCTTTCAATAAATGCGGAAACAATCATTGCACCGCTGGCAATAAGCGCTGCAAGGTAGATGTTGCCCATACGCCTTGCACCTGCTTTAAGGTCGTGCTTAATCAACTTCCCAATCATTTCCGATAACCTCCTTGAATACTTCTTCAAGTGACTTGCCGCTCTTTCTGACATTATCAACCGATGTGTTGACAAGCACTCTGCCGTGACCGAGGATGAGAACATGATTGAAGCTCGCTTCAAGGTCATTGACCATGTGTGTTGAAAGGACAAGTGTTGATTTTTCAGCATAGTTGCTCATAATCATGTTAAGGATGTTTTCTCTTGCAGCAGGGTCAACACCGCCGAGAGGCTCGTCCAGAAGATAGAGCTTTGCAGCCCTTGACATGATAAGCAGAAGCTGAACCTTTTCCTGCATACCCTTTGACATTGTCTTGATTTTCTGCTTGGGATCAAGATTGAATCTCTGCACAAATTCGAGAGCCTTGTTCTTGTCAAAATCCATGAAGAAATCATTGAAATAGTCAATTGCATCAATTGTCCTGAAATACTCCGAAAGATATGTAGTATCGGGCAGGAAGGCTGTGTTTGCCTTGCTGACAACACCGGGAGCCGTACCGCCGACAATGATTTTACCGTCATAGTCATGAATACAGCCTGCAAGGATTTTAAGCAGTGTCGTCTTGCCGCAGCCGTTGGGACCGAGAAGTCCCACGATTTTACCTGCAGGAATATCAAAGGACACATCCGTCAGCACGGGACGGCCTTTGACATATGATTTATTCAGGTTCCGCACTTTTATTGCGTATTCGATATCTGTCATACTGTTCTCCGTTTCCGCATCACTTCTGAGAAGTAATGGCTGAAATTTCACTTTCGAGAGCCTTTACCGCTGAATCATCCGTTATAACAACTGCACCGATAAGGACTTCGTATTTTTTGATATATGATTCCGCTTGAGCAATGTCAGACTTACTGAGAGCAGGAATCAATTCATTTTTAAGCTTTTTCACACTGCGTGATCCGTTTTTATGAGGATATTCCGAAATATCTTCATCGCAGAAAATTTTCAGCACAAGCGACATGGCAGCATCGTTATAAAGAATGCTGTCGTGACTCTGTCCGTTGAAAAGATAAGCCCTGCCCCCTGTCATGCCGAGTGTTGCCGAAAGAGTATCAACAAGACCGTCCGAATCTGTGTTTTCGCTTTCACAGACAACGGGTAATTTCCTGCCACAGCCTGCAAGCACATAGAAATCATGATTGTTTACGACTGAAATAAATTCATCATGATAATTGTTGAGTTCAGAAACCTTTTCTCTGAGTGCATCACTCATATCTGCACGGGACAAAGCACCGCTGAATCTTCCGTGAGGTACATTTGCCCAAAGAGAGGTACAGTTGTCAACAATCAGCTCCCTGAGAACAGCAATGCTCTTTGTGATGATATTGTTCATGATATCGGGAGGGAGCATGCCTGCCATCTGACCGAGTGAAGCAGCCTTTCCGCCGAGAGAGGAAAGAAGCTCCGTGGGATTGTCGAGTCTCAGCTTGTTTTCAAGTATATCTGCAACAGCAGATGAGCCGTCAAGGGCTGCAGCCGCACAGACAATCTTTTCAATATCGGATTTTACTCCGTAATCCTTGAGATATGCTTTAAGGACGGCACCTGCAGTACCCACAACAAGCAGATCTGCCTTTTCACAGCCTGTTGTCTCCTTTACAAAGGACACAAAGCCGTCAAGCTCCTTTGCGACATCAGCAATATCACCCGTAAAATCATAAGCAAAATAAAAGAGCTTATCCTCACTCAGGACTTCACCGTACATGTCAACGGGAGCCATTTTATAAATGAATGCTTTTTCTTCGTCCGTACATCCGCTGACAGGCTTTCTGAATTCAACAACCTTTATGTTGTTCTTTTTTGTGCCGTCAGGATTCACTGCAAGAGGCTCTGCAGCTTCCCTGACGATTTCAGCAATACGGTCGGAAAAGCCTGCATCCTTTCTGAAAAGCAGAAGCTTCATAAGTGAGCCCTTGAGCTCGTCAAGAATTGCCTTTGCATCTATCTCAAAGGGCCATGCATTTTTTATTTTATTACCTGCATCATCGCAAAGAATAAGCTTTGACTGACCGATGTCAGGTATGATTATAACAGGATTTCTGTTCACGGGAATCTCCTCCGATATATAATAATCTCATTATAATTATATCTTAACTAATATATAATATCACAACACAGAATTCATTTCAAGCAATTGACAAAATAATGCAAAAAAAATCAGCACGAAAGTGCTGAAACCTGTTAAATAATTGACAATCAGATATACCCGTGATATACTGATTACAGGCAGGACTCCACATAACAGCAGACTTACAGATACAAATTACTATATTATTCAGAAAATCTGACTCAATCATTCTACCCCACAATTTTGTCTATGGAAAGAAGGAAACTGTATGAAAAAAATTATATGTATTATTATCTCAATACTAATTATACTATCATCATTTTTCATTTGTCTTTATGCATACACATTGAATTATGAAAATCAGAAAGACTATACTTCATTTCAGGATGTTGTTTCGGGTTATCCTAAAGGAGCAACAACAATAGGCAAATATGAAAAGGATTATTATGCTCTGCTTGATTCATGTACATATAGTTGCCTGAGCTTTTCTGAAGCATCTGCAATACTTCTGTCATCAGATAATGTACAGACATTATCATTTGCATCAAGCAAAAAAAATGAATCTCAAAAATATGATTCAATACTTGGAGTTGCAATCGTTATTATCAAAGATGACACAGCATATATCTATGTGTCAAGCAAGCCTGACGGAAGAATTATTCATTCTCTTTATCGCATTGATAATGAAGATTTTGTCGGTCAGATAAATGCTGATGACCTTGAATATAAAGACATTGCATCTGATATTATTCACGACAGTTTTGCATCGATTTATCTTTTCCTGAAAAAATACGGAATTGTTTTTGCAGTAATACTCGTTGTTTGCATATCTGCTGTATTTCTGTTGGATAAACAAAAGCGCAGGTAACAAGACAGGGTGCAAGACAGGCATAAGACATAGAACCGTCCCCTGTCTTTTTCTTTTCCTCTTCATTCATAATTTTTTACATACGCTTAAGTTCATCGTTATAATTCATGTAATCAGCTCCTTATCGAACATTCGTTCTGTATTTAAGTTTAGACCAAAGATTGTGATTTGTCAAGATATTTTTCTGAATTAGTTTTTAACATCCTTTCTATTGGACATATTTCATTTTATAATCAATTTTGACAAGAAATCAGCAAAAAATGTTACATTTTATCTGTTTTTCTGTTATTTATTACGGACAGGTGCATCCTGCCGGAAATAAGTATAAAAGAGGTAATAAAAAAAATGATTTGTAAAAACTGCGGAACAAACATCCCTGACGGCTCTTCATTTTGCCCTAAATGCGGAACTGTTCAGACAAATGAACAGAAAAAAGGCGAAAACAAAGTATTAAAAATTGCAGGCATTGTGTGTGCCGTTATCGGATTATTGCTTTGCCTGTTTTTTGATGCAAGAGTTGTCATTCTGCTTTTGTGCCTGATTCCCTTGTGTATCTACGCTGTAAACGAAATAAAACGGTTAAAGCAAAGCAGTGCAGATTCAGAAGCCGAAGCAATGAGAATCAAAAGCACCTTTACCCCTGAAATGTATGAAGCAGACAATCTTCAGAAAATGAAAATACAGTTCGAAAATGATATTGCTTCAGCAAGAAACACTCTTACATCTTTAAGCAACGAAATAAGCGGGTTGACTGAAACGAAAAAACAGATTGAATCACAGATAATCAATCTCAACGAAGAAGCAATGCTTCAGGAGTTCGGTCTTTACAAACCAAAATATGATTTTGCTGATTCAGATGCTTATAAACTCAGACTTCAGCAGATTCGTGATAAGCAAAAGATTCTTATCAAAAATGGCAGTGCTGTTACAGGCAATATGGGCTGGACAGTTAACGGAAGCAAATCCGAAGGCAATAAAATGGTTAAGGATATGCAGAAACTGCTGCTCAGAGCGTTCAACAGTGACTGCGATGAACTAATAAACAATGTAAAATTCAACACTTTTGATGCTGCAGAAAAACGAATGCAGAAGTCTTTTGAAATCATATCAAAATGCGGCAGAATAATGAATGTAGCAATAACAAACACATATTACAACGCAAAATATGAAGAACTCTGTCTTGCTCTTGAATACCGTCAGAAAAAGCAAGATGAAAAAGAAGAGCAGAAGGAAATCAGAGCAAGACTTCGTGAAGAAGCAAAACTTCAGAAAGAAATTGAAGAAGCCCGAAAGAAAATTCAGAAAGAGCAGACACATTATGAAAACGCTCTCGATAAAATTATTGAACAGATAAATACTGCTTCCGAATCCGAACTTCCGGCACTTCTTGAAAAGAAAAAAGAAATCGAGAGTCAACTTGCTGAAATCGACAAATCTATCAAGGACATAGATTACAGAGAAGCAAACGCCCGTGCCGGATATGTTTATATCATTTCAAATATCGGCGCTTTCGGTGAGAATGTCTATAAAATCGGCATGACACGAAGACTTGAGCCTATGGAGCGAATTGACGAACTGGGAGATGCTTCTGTTCCGTTCAATTTCGATGTGCATGCAATGATATTCTCAGACAATGCTCCTGCACTCGAAACTGCACTTCATAATGCATTTGACAACAGAAAACTGAATATGGTCAATAAACGCCGTGAATTCTTTAATGTAACGCTTGATGAAATTGAAGAAGTCGTCAAGAAAAACTATGACAAAACTGTTGAATTCACTCGTTTACCTCAGGCAGAGCAGTACAGAGAATCAATGAAAATTAAAGCCGAGATATCGGCATAAAAAAGGAGAAATACATATGAAAAAAATTACAGCAATTATTTGCACACTCATTCTTATTGCAGTTATCCCTTTAAGTGTTTCTGCAAAAACAATCCTTATCGGAGATGTCAACAATGACGGAAAAGTTAATGCAGCAGACGCAAGACTTGTTCTCAGAGTCAGTGCAGGTATTGACCCACCTTTCGGCACAATCGAAATTCCCGATGATTCAGCATCAACAGATGAAGAAGTTTATCATATCGGAGACACCTGGAGAGTTGCAGGACAGTGGGAACTTACTATAACTTCTGTTGAAGAAACAGCTGACAGAAATGAATACTCAGACAAAAATCCTGAAGCTGTATATATTGTCAACTACACATATAAAAACATCGGCTATGTAGACCAGAACGGAATTATGGACGGGTTGTATATGACTATTGATGATACTATAGTTGATTCTGCAGGCAAGATGGGTTACAGTTATCCTGGAGATATTTCCACATATCCCGAAGAAGTTCCGGTAGGCGCTTATATTGAAGCTCAGGCTTGTATCGGTGTTGACAATGACGGTTCCTTCAAACTCTACGTAACCGATTATGACGGATACGGTAATGAACACAATGCCGTATTTGAAGTTGAAGCAGAATAAAACAACTGAAGATAAGACAGGGGACGGTTCTATGTATTGTTCTCAGTAATTGACAATTAAATTAAACCCCATTCGGGCGGTGGGCAACTGCCGCCCGATGTTTATTTTTCAAAACTCATACAAGGCATACAAAAAAAAGGGGATGTAAAAAAAGTGTAGACCGCAAAAACGGCTACACATAAAGATTTTTAACATGTTAAAAACAAAAAATAACGACAAAACATAAAAAATGGAGAAAAAGGCGTTTTTGCTATAAATAAACTTCACCACTCGACGTACCTTTGTACGCCTTCGGGCAAAGCAAAAATCAAGCAATTGCTTGATTTTTGTGAAGTTTATTCATTCTACGCATTTTTCCCTATC
>JAFUIY010000074.1 GCA_017473925.1 Clostridia bacterium
ATGATTCTTCGCTGATTAGATAACTTTTTCTTTATACTTTTTTTAAAGTCCTTCTTTCAAAGGGCTTGTTTTGTCATACCTTTTTGCTCTTACTATTAAAATTTCAAAAAACTCTTGACTTTTAATAGTTAGTCACCTCATAAAATAATTTCAATTATTCTACCATAATATAAAATAAAAATCAAGCAAATGAAAAACGGGAATCAGCTCCCGTCTGCAAGAGCCTCTTCCCGATACTTCATATTCATAACAACCGTGACAGTAAAACGGTTTTCACCTGCTTCAATGTCGGCATAACCGCCGTATGCAGATGCTGTTTTCCTGACATTTTTAAGACCGAAGCCGTGATTGACCTTGTCGGCTTTTGTTGTCCTGAGTTCACCTTTTACATTCTGTATACTGTCTGCTTCATTTGTTACCGAAAATACAACAGTCTCATTATTTACGGCAGCAGAAACATTGACAGTATTATTGCCTCCTGCCCGTGCCGAAGCCTCAACAGCATTGTCAAGCAAATTTGCAGCAACAGTACACACATCACTGTTTTCAATCCCGTGTGCAGGGAAATAACCCTTAAAAACAATCTCAGTGTTGTGCTCTGCCGCAAGAGCAGCCTTACTGCTGAGAACAGAATCAAGAACAGTGTTTCCGCTCGAAAATTTCTTGAAGAAAACCACACTGTTACCGTTCATATCCCTTATGTATTTCTCTGCATCGGCAATCATACCCTTGTCAAGAAGCATGGATACAATCTGCATATGATTCCTGTAATCATGTCTGAAAGCACGGAGCTCCTCATCACTTTTTGCAAGGGAATCGCAATAATCCGACAGTTCATTCATGCTTCTGTAGACCTGATTGAGCTTTGCACTGTTACGGACTGTATTGACAATAAAAAAGAATACACACAGCAGCATCATAACCGCTGAAATGAAATATATGATTTCATACCATGACTCGGCAACACCGAACTGTCTGTAATAACAGGCAAGGCAGAACAGCATAATTGCCCCGAAAACCCATTTAGGCGTTGTAAGGAGAATACTCGGCATATGTCCCGATGAAAAGAATCTCGCATAAACAAGCACAATCACAGAGATGAGAATGTACAGTATATCATAGAAAATCAATCTCACGGCAAGCCCCTCGGGCAGAACCGGTGACAAGAGTGAATAGAACATTTCCGTGATAAAATTATAGCAGAAGAGGGACAGAAACACAGACCCCTTCTTTTCAAAAGTAAAGGCTGAAAACAACAGTCCCGTATAGATGCCGAATGATACGAAATCCATATACATGTCAACATCAAGAGGCTCAGCAGCACGGTAATAAAAATAAGAACCCGCTGCCGCATTTGCGAGCATCAGCAACGAAAAAAGTACAATCAACCCTTTTTTCAATCTTTTCTTACCGTCAAGAAAACAGGCTGAAAACAACAGCCAGTTTGATGCAAGTGCAATATCCTTGACAATATACAACAGAAATAATGACATCATATCTTACCCTTACATTTTTGACTGAAGATACTTTATATATCTTTTTCCGAATTCTTCCCGTCTGTTACGGCTGATTGTCATATTCCTGCCGTTTTTAAGAATGACAGTGTTATTTACTACCTTCTCTATGTAATCAAAATTAACCACATAAAAACGGTTTATCCTGTAAAAGGACTGCATATCAATAAGCTCTTCAATTTCATTGATTGCTTTTTTGCTCAGATATTTTTCATCGGCAGTATAAACATATGAATTTCTGCCCTCTGTTTCAAGGTACATGATACTGCTGACACTGAAGCATCTGAATTTACCCTTTTCGGGCAGTCTGATTACCTTGTGCTTTACATCACGGCTGATATATGACTCAAGGGCTTCCGCAAGGTCTTCGTCACTTACGGGCTTGACAAGATAACGGAAGGTATCAACCCTGAAGCTGTCAAAAACATATTCGGGATAAGCCGTGACAAAAATGACATTTATATCTTTGTTATCCTGCCTGATATTCCTTACGACATCCATACCTGTTTCATTGCCGAGCTTGTAATCGACAAAAATAATGTCAACATCACTGAGAGATTCGGGCAGCTGTTCACTTCCCGTACAGATAATGATTTCAGGAGTATACCTGTTATAAAAATCAAGACCGCAAATGCGTTCTTTCAGCTCTTCGGCAAACATTTTTTCATCTTCAAGTATGATAATTTTCATCATTTCTGCCCTCTCAGAATAAAATTTACCCGTTAATTATACATTGTCATTCCGAATTTTTCAATACATTACGCATGAACAACATTATTTTGCAATGAATAACACATATTATTCCAATATGGAATATACAGACAAAAAAACAAAAAACAGGTGCCGCAAGGACACCTGTAAGAATATTTTATACCAAGCCGAAAATTGTCCTGAACCATGAAATGATTCTGTTGAACAATTCCTTTATAGATGCAAAGAATGAGGAAATTCCGTCTGATGAATTATTTTCTCCGCTCTCTCCCCCGTCATCAGTATCTGGAGTCTGAGTAAAAAGCACTTCATCACATACATCACAGATATTGTCTGCATCCTCATCGATGTGGCCTGTTTCGTCAATCACATCAAATTCATAACCGTTACAAAGAGTACATACTCTGTGCGCAAAGCCTCTCTGTGTACAGGTCGCATCTGCATCAATTACCCATTCGCTGTATGTATGCTCACACTCTCCTGCAGAAAGAGGGACAAAATCTCTGCCGTACATCTGAGCATACATCTGTGCAGGTGAATTCACATGACCGTAGATAACTGCATCAACAGGGATTGTGTCTGCATTGTATTCAATAACACACTTAGGATTGTTGATAACGATTTTTTCAAGACCTGAGCTTGCAAAAGCATTGTTTGCAATATAATTCACGGAGTCAGGAATATTAATATTTTTTAATGATGTGCAACCTACAAAGGAATATTCATCGATTGTTTCTACAGATTTACCTATAGTTACATTTATAAGACTTACACACCCCGAAAATGCACGCGCGTCAATTATTGAAACAGAATTTCCGATTGTAACATCTGTAAGATTGGAACAACCCTTAAATACCATATCGCCGATTGTTGTTACACTGTCGGGGATTGTTATACTTGTAAATCCTGAACAATCCTCAAAGGCACCCGTTCCAATTATTTTTACTGTATTTGAAATACTTACAGATTTTATGTTTTTATTTCCGGTAAAACAAAATTCCGGAATATATTCAACTCCTTCTCCAAATATGACAGAAATTCCTTCATTTGCAGAACCACATTCTGAAAATATTTGGCCGTCAGGCTCAAAATCTGAAACTTTTTTTGCATTCCAGTTAATTTTTGTCAATCCTGTGCAATTGTAAAATGCACGATAATCAATTGTTTCAACAGCATTTCCGATTGTAACACTTGATAAATCAGCACATCCATAGAATGCTTCATAACCAATTGAAGTTACCGAATCAGGGATTATTATCTCTGTCAATGAAAAACATCCAGTAAAGGCTCTATTACCAATTGTTTTAACTGAATTTCCGATTGTAACACTTGACAAATCAGCACATCCATAGAATGCTTCTGCATCAACAGATATTACTGAGTCAGGAATGATAATTTCTTTAAGATTTGAACAATTACGAAATGTACCCCATCCGATTGATGGTGTGTTCTCTGACAATATAACTTTTGTTAAATTTTCACACTGATTAAAAACTCCACTACCAAATGTTGTAACACTATCAGGAATTACAACTTCAGAAACACTTGAAAATCCAAATGCTCCGTCTCCAATTTTTTTCACATTATCGCCAATTGTAACTTTAGTTATATACTTCCAATTATAAAAAATACATTCTGGTATTGATTCTACAGTGTCACCGAATATAAATTCCACACCTTCACTATTTGTCCCTGCAGAAGAAAAAATATTGTCCTCATAATGAAAATCATCTATATTTTTTGCATTCCAAATAATCTTTGTTAACTCTTTAGTATTTCTGAAGGCATTTGTATCAATTGAAACAACCGGATACCCCTCTATAGTTGCCGGAATTTCAACCTCGGTTGCAGTTTTATCACAAGCTGTAATTGTAACTTCACCGTCAGTAATTGAATAGCTCAGTTTGCCGTATGTACCTGTTGTTTCTGCGGCTGCACTTAATGTAAATACACATGCAATAATTGCAACTGTCAGCACTACAAAAAGGGCTTTTTTCATCATTTTCATAGCAATTTCTCCTTTTTCTTTCTATTCTGTCATACTATCTGTCCATTTGTACGGACATTCTGCACTTTCTGTAAAAAACAAAAAGTGCGCAGCCGGAGCCACGCACAAAAAAATGCATTTCTCCGATTGCTGCGACACAAGTTTTCGTTCATTACCAAAGAATGTGAAAACAGAGATGCATTTTTATCAGAAGATAAAAAAACACCTTTAGCAATGAACAATATTTACTTGTGTCACTTTATAAGTTTACCACTATCTTATCTGCCTTAAAAATCAATAGTTTTTTCCGCATATAATAATTCTGCCAATCAAATTATAGGACTATTTGTCCTATTTGTCAATAGGAATATTTGTCCTATTGTATAATTTTTTCGGTGATAGTTTATGAATTCAAGAATCCGTGATATGCGTGAAGACAATGACCTGACACAGAAACAGATTTCATCAATAATCAACTGCGACCAATCACTTTATTCAAAATATGAACGAGGTGAAAGAGAAATCCCGCTTTCACTTATAATAAAATTAGCTGATTATTATAACACGAGCATTGATTATCTTGTGGAAAGAACAGATAACCCCGAAATCAACAACTAAAAAAATATTGCATTTCGCCGGTATTTAGTATATACTATAAACAGAAAGGAGGAATGGCAGATGTGTGCTGAAAACAACCTTAACACTGTATTATCAACAGTTGCTTCACAATCAAAAGACTTGTTTTCTGAAAAGCTTCATTCAGTAATTCTTTTCGGCTCTTATGCAAGAGGCGATTATGACAGCGAATCAGATATTGACATTATGATTCTTGCAGATATTACCGATAATGATATAAACAGTTACACGAAAAATCTTTACGATAAAATTTACCACCTTGAACTTGAATACGACTGCGTTTTATCAATATGTATTGTTCCGAATGACAGATTCAATCGTTTCAAAAACATTCTGCCGTTCTACCGCAATGTTGACAAAGAAGGTGTTAAAATTGCAGTATGAAGATAAAATTGCTTTATCTCAGGTACGACTTGATACGGCAAAAAGTTGCCTCAAAGATGCTGAAATACTGATTAATACCGAAAGCTTCAAATCATCTGCGAACCGTTCATATTATGCAGTTTTTCACGCAATGCGTGCTGTTCTTGTTTTCGATGAATTTGACAGTAAAAAACACTCAGGTATAATATCTGAATTCAGAAAGAATTATATAAAAACAGGCATTTTCAGTGCTGAACTTTCAAAAATTATTGATATACAATTCAGTACCAGAACCCACAGTGATTATGATGATTTCTATGTCATTTCAAAAGCAGAAGCATACAACCAATTTCTTGAAGCAAAAAAGATGCTCGATGAAATTGAAACCTATCTCAAAACAAAATACAAAACATAAAAAAACGCAGGCACTCCGAAAAGTGTCTGCGTTAAATTTATGCTTTGTATTAATTAATACATTCCGCCGCCCTGAGCTGCTGCCGCCATAGCTGCTGCCTGTGCTGCATCTGCTGCGGGATCGGGCTTATCAGCAACGAGTGATTCTGTTGTAAGAACCATTGCTGCAACTGATGATGCGTTCTGAAGTGCGCTTCTTGTAACCTTTGTGGGGTCAAGAATACCTGCTTCAGCCATATCTGTGTAATCCTCTGTTGCGAAATTGAAGCCGTAACCTGTCTTGCCTGAGCGGAGAATACCGTCGATGATAACTGAGCCTTCAAGACCTGCGTTAGCTGCAATCTGTCTGATGGGAGCTTCAAGTCCTTTAAGAACGATAGCAACACCTGTCTTTTCATCACCTGTTGTTTCGTCAAGAAGAGCCTTTACTGCGGGAGCCGCATTAAGAAGAGCGATACCGCCGCCTGCAACGTAGCCTTCTTCAACAGCTGCCTTTGTAGCTGCAAGAGCGTCTTCAATTCTGAGCTTCTGCTCCTTCATTTCGATTTCAGTAGCAGCACCGACATGGATAACTGCAACACCGCCTGAAAGCTTTGCAAGTCTTTCCTGAAGCTTTTCACGGTCGAAATCTGATGTTGTTTCAGCAATCTGAGACTTGATCTGACCGATTCTGCCCTTGATTTCCGCTGTGTCACCTGCGCCGTCAACGATGATTGTGTTTTCCTTTGTGATCTTGACCTGCTTTGCACGACCAAGCTGAGTAAGCTGAGTATCCTTGAGTTCAAGACCGAGGTCTGAAGTGATAACCTCACCGCCTGTAAGGATAGCGATATCCTTGAGCATTTCTTTTCTTCTGTCACCGAAGCCGGGAGCCTTTACAGCGATACAAGTGAATGTACCACGGAGCTTGTTTACAAGGATTGTTGAAAGAGCTTCGCCTTCAACATCCTCTGCAACGATAACGAGCTTCTTGCCTGCCTGAACAAGCTGTTCAAGAAGAGGAAGAATTTCCTGAATGTTTGAAATCTTCTTATCTGTAATGAGAATGAAAGCATCGTCGATAACAGCTTCCATCTTGTCTGTATCTGTTACCATGTAGGGTGAGATGTAGCCTCTGTCGAACTGCATACCTTCAACAACATCACATGATGTTTCACTTGTCTTTGATTCTTCAACTGTGATAACACCGTCTGCTGAAACCTTTTCCATAGCTTCTGCAATAAGCTTACCTACAGTTTCATCAGCTGATGAAATTGTAGCGATTCTTGCGATATCGTCACTTGTAGCAACGGGCTTTGAGTTAGCCTTTACAGCTTCAACTGCAGCTGCAACAGCCTTCTGGATACCCTTCTTGACTACCATGGGGTTAGCACCTGCTGCAACGTTCTTCATACCCTCTGTAACGAGAGCCTGAGCAAGAAGTGTAGCAGTTGTTGTACCGTCACCTGCAACGTCATTTGTCTTTGTTGCAACTTCCTTTACAAGCTGAGCACCCATGTTCTCAAAGGGGTCTTCAAGCTCGATTTCCTTTGCGATTGTAACACCGTCATTTGTGATGAGGGGTGCGCCGTATTTCTTGTCAAGAACTACGTTTCTGCCCTTGGGGCCGAGTGTGATTTTAACTGTATTGCTGAGCTTATCAATACCTGCAAGGAGAGCTTTTCTTGCGTCCTCGCCGTAAATAACCTGTTTAGCCATTCGTATTACTCCTTTTCTGAATTATTCTACTACTGCAAGAATGTCATTCTGACGGCAGACTGTGTATTCTTCGTTGCCGAGCTTGACTTCTGTACCTGCATATTTGTTAAGTATTACCTTTTCGCCGACCTTGACTTCCATAACGATTTCCTTGCCGTCAACAACTCCGCCGGGGCCTACTGCAACGATTTCTGCAATCTGAGGCTTCTCCTGTGCTGCTGATGAAAGGATGATACCGCTCTGTGTCTTCTCTTCTGCTGCGACAAACTTAACTACTACTTTGTCGCCCAAAGGTTTAAGTGTCATTCTATATTCCTCCTGAAAAATAATCAATTTTCATGTTTTAGCACTCTCAATCTTTGAGTGCTAATGTATATTGTAACCATTTTTACAGAAAAATCAAGTACTTTTACAAATTTTCTTAAAAAATATTTTCAAGGCAGATATACTACAGTCAATTATTCAACATTGAAATGATTATAATATTTATTTGACATTTGTATAATATTGGTGTATACTTTGAATATAAGAAATGAAAAGGGATGATACCATGAGCGAGAAAAAAGAAGACCTGCGTATAAGAAGAACCCACAAGCTCCTGTGTGAAGCAATGTTTTCACTCCTTGAAACTCAGAGCTTTGACGAAATCTCTGTTGTGAACATCTGCGATAAGGCTATGGTTCACCGTGCAACCTTTTATAAGCACTTCAAGGATAAATACGAATTCATGGAATATGTCACAAAAGTAAAGCTTCGTGACTTTTATGCCGAAAGCAAGAAATTTGCAGATTTCTCCGACAAGGAGAAGCTTTACAGGGCAATGATTGAAAACATTCTTCTGTTTATAGAAGAAAACAAGCCCATGCTCCGTCTTGCCGCAAGCTCCTCAAACAGCAACTTCTTTGATTCTCTTCATAGAATTGTTTATAACGAGCTGCTTGATTTCCTGACTTCATCACAGAAAAACGGTGAGACCTACAGAGCACCTGTTGACATTTACGCAAAATTCCTCACAGGCGGCTTCATGTCACTTGTCCGTTGGTGGCTCAGCGATGAATCAGGGTATTCAAGAGAAGACATGGCAAAGAATATTGAATGCATGCTCATTTCTGGCAGCAAAGACATCACCCCGTAATATCACCGAGTGTCATTTTCTCCGTTTTACGGGCTGATATATCAGTAATAAAGACGGCACACATCACAAGCAGTGCAACAACAGGCAATACAGATTTACTTCTGAAACCCACATCAAATGTACTGACAGACACGGGAATGTCAACAAAACAAAGAAGTATCCTTGTGATAAAAAACGAAATAACAGAATTCACAATGCGGAACAAAAGGTATTCATACACCTTTATTCCGCATTTTTTTATTGACGGCAGAAGCTGACACATGACACATATTCCGCCGAAGGAAATGCACGACGCAGCAAGGGGCAGACCTCCCATTTCCGCAGCAACGGAAACACCCGAGGTGACCTCTGCAAAAATCATAAAAAAGGGAGCAATTTTCTCAGGGATATACTCTGCAATCACAGCGCTGAATGAGAAAAAAAGCACAACCCAGCCACACATGACAACAATATTACGGCAGGAAGCATTCACTGAATTGACAAGTGAATCACCCAAGGGTAACGGGTGATTGCTTACAGCATAATCATGTTTATTTTTTTCACGGTAAACAAATGAAAATATCATTCCCGTAGTAAGGGATGCAAGACACACGGAAGTGAACAGAAGCATACCTGCAGCTGCATTACCTATCATAACAGTGCCCACAGCAGTGATAACAAATGCAGGGCCTGCATTTACACAACAGGAAAACAAACGCCGTACGGTCATTTCATCTGCCGTTCCCTTTTCATAAAGGGATGCCGTCACGGATGCTCCTACGGGGTATCCCCCCACAAAGCCGAAAAAAACTGCCGTCAGACATTCACAGGGCATTTTCAGTATTTTTCTGCAGAAGGAGCTGATTATCCGTACATTACCGGGTGACAGCCCTGCATTGACGGAAAAGGAAGACAGCACCATAAAGGGAAACAGTGACGGAATGAGCACATCGGCACAGACAGTCAGCCCGCGGCTTACTCCCCTGACTGCATTTTCACGCCCCGTCAGAAGCAGAATTCCTCCGAAGACAACGGCAAGACAAATAAAAAATTTACTTCGTTTTTCTTTATTAATCATATTAACAACCTCATTCATTGATATGTAACAGATGTGATAAATATGGCAATAAAAACATATATTTTCACGAGGTGTTGACATGAAAAAATCAAAAGATGAGTTTGTCACCAAATTTGCCGAAGAAATGCAGCTTCCACTTTCGGCACTTCGTGACACCTTCAGAATAGAGCTCAGAAGCAACGGAGAAATGTTTGTGGAGGGCTGTTCAGGAATTGTGGAATATGATGAAAACAGCATAACTCTCAGTCTCAGAAGCAACAGCGTCACGGTATGTGGCTTTGCCCTTGAGATAACTTCATTTTCGGAATGCCAGGCTGTGATTACAGGCAAAATAACATCCGTAGCATTTGCAGTGACAGGAGGCTGACATGTTTCTTATCAGATTATTCAGGTTCCTTTCGGGATATGTTGTCTTCAGCGGGAAAGGGGGATTTCCCGAAAGATTCATAAACCTGTGCTCAATGAACGGCATTTCATTATGGGATGCAAAATCATCGTCGGGCACACTTCACGCAAAGACATCAATCAAGGGATATAAAAGACTCAGACCGTGTGCAAAGAAATCAGGTATGAAAATAAGAATTGCTGAGAAATGCGGTCTCCCCTTTATTCTTGCTCCCTACATCAGACGGAAAGGTCTTTTTGCAGGGATTGTCATTTCTGCTGTCATTACGGCGCTTCTTTCGTCAACAGTATGGACTGTTGAGGTCCTCGGCAATGAAAGATTCACACAAGAACAGATTATTACAATTGCAGAGCACTACGGTGTTCGCATGGGAGCTTTCAGGCACACACTGAACCTTAAAGATATACGGACTTCAATCAAAGGGGAGGTTGACGGCATAAGCTGGTTTTCCGTTGTTGTTGACGGCTCCCATGTTGTGCTTCATGTATCGGAGACAGAGGGCTCAACAGAAATTATTGACAGCACGAAGCCCTGCAATATAGTGTCGGGAATTGACGGCGAGGTGCTGAGAATCGAAACACAGCAGGGCACGGCAGCTGTTCTTCCCGGCAATGCAGTGACAAAGGGTGACCTGCTGATAAGCGGTGTCACGGAAAAGCCCGACGGCTCCGTTTCCTTTTCCCATGCAAGAGGCACTGCAATAATCAGAACGAAATATACTCACAAAGCAACACTGCCCGCAACAATAAATATACAGAAGCCGTCAGAAATAAAAAAGACATTCACACTGAGCATTTTCGGGCTTGAAATTCCGTTATTTTTCAGGCAATCCGGCGACTGCATAAGGCAGGACAGACAGTTCCTTTCATACAAAGGCACCGTGCTACCCATAGGCATAATCAGCAACACTTATGCACAGCATATATCTGAGGATATCATTCTCACACAACCACAGTCAGCCCTGCTTTCGTCCTTTCTTGCCTTCACCCGTGAAAAGGAAATCATGAAGGATGCTGCACCGGAAACAAAAACCGTAAATATCAACAGAAATGATAACGGAACACAAATAGTGACAGAATATATAGTCCACAAAAAAACAGGTATTGAGAATTATTTTGAGGTGACAGAGTCAAATAATTAGTCAGATTTAACAATAAAATGTAAAAAATATATAAACAATTGATAAAATTCTGATATTGTGATAAAATAGCTATGATTGTATAATAATAAAAGGATTTTTATAATTCAGAGGAATAATTATGTACGAACAGATTGTCAGCATAGACAGAATGGAAAATGCAGTTGCTCTTTTCGGCAGCTTTGATGAAAACATCAGATACCTCGAAAAGGAATTCGGTGTGTCCATTCTCAACAGAGGCTCCGACCTTAAAGTAACAGGCGATATCGAAGCGGTTTCTGCAGCCGTCAGGGCTGTCAGCGGTCTGCTTACGCTTATAAACAAGGGGGAGTCACTCAACGACCAGAATGTCAGCTATGTAATCGGTCTTGTCAAAGAGGGCAACGAGGACAGACTCGGTGAAATATCAGGCGACTGCATCTGTATCACAACAAAAGGCAGACCCGTCAAGCCAAAGACACTCGGTCAGAAAAAGTATATAGAATCGATAAAGAACAACACCATAGTTTTCGGTGTAGGTCCTGCAGGTACGGGAAAAACCTATCTTGCTGTTGCAATGGCTGTCAACGCGTTCAGGGCAAAAGAGATAACAAGAATCATCCTGACCCGTCCCGCAGTTGAAGCAGGGGAAAAGTTAGGTTTCCTGCCCGGTGACTTACAGCAGAAGGTTGACCCCTATTTAAGACCTCTTTACGATGCTCTTTTTGATATGCTCGGCGCCGAAAGCTTCCAGAAATATCAGGAAAAAGGCAATATCGAGGTCGCTCCCCTTGCCTATATGCGAGGCAGAACACTCGATGACAGCTTCATAATCCTTGACGAAGCTCAGAACACAACACCCGAACAGATGAAAATGTTCCTTACAAGACTTGGTGTAAACTCCAAAATCGTCGTAACGGGCGACATCACACAGATTGACCTTCCCGACGGCAAAAAATCAGGTCTTATTGAAGCAACAAGAATCCTTAAAAATGTAGATGACATACAGACTGTACGATTCAGCGAAAAAGACGTTGTAAGACACAGACTTGTTATGGATATAATAAAGGCTTACGAAAAAAATGAGGAGGCACGAAAAAGAAAATGAAAGACAAAATCAAAGTAATCATTGACGACAGACAGAAGACTGTAAAAATCCCCACCGGCACAAGAATGCTCGTGCGCCGCTGCTGTAATGCAGTTCTCCGCAACGAAAAATTCGAAGGCTCGGCTGAAATCAGCGTCAGCTTCGTTGACAACGAAGAGATACATAGCATCAACAAGGAGCACCGCAATATTGATGCCCCCACAGATGTGCTCTCATTCCCTCTCGGTGAAAACGGTGAGTACGACGTCAACATTGACACAGGTGCAAAGATGCTCGGTGACATCATAATTTCCGTTGAAACAGCACTCAAGCAGTCTCAGGAATACGGTCACACATTCCAGCGTGAAATGGCATTCCTTACAGTTCATTCAATGCTTCATCTTTTAGGCTACGACCATGTAAACGGCGGCCTTGAAGCAGTAAGAATGAGAGAAAAGGAAGAATATGTCCTCACACAGATTGGTCTTCCCAGAAGCAACAGCTACACAGAATAATTCAGCGAAGCTGAATTATTCTGTTCAACGAGTAATGAGCAATTAGCAATGAGCAATTAAGGAAAGGGCTTCGCCCTTTGACCCATTTACAATTCAAGCCCGTAGGGCTTCCGACATTACTCATTACTAACTACTCATTACTCATTTCTTATTAAACAGAAAATACTTAATTAAAGGAGATATATTTTGAATACATCCAAAACTGCATTCATTGCCATAGTCGGCTGCCCCAATGCCGGCAAATCAACAATTCTCAACCGTCTTCTCGGTCAGAAAATTGCAATTGTCTCCCCAAAGCCCCAGACAACAAGAACACGAATCATGGGTGTGCTCACAAAAGACAACACACAGCTTGTTTTCACAGACACTCCCGGTTATCACAAGCCTAAGACAAAGCTCGGTCAGAACATGGTCAAAGCCGTTGAAAACAGCATCGGAGATGTTGATGCATGTCTGCTCGTTGTTGAGCCCAAAGGCGATATAAGACCTGCTGAAGAGGAGCTTATCAACAGATTCATCAAAGAAAAAATCCCTGCAGTTCTTGCAATCAACAAGATTGACACAATCCCAGACAAGAAAGAGCTTATGGAGAGAATCATGATGTTCTCTCAGATGTATAATTTCGAGGCAATTGTGCCTGTTTCAGCCGTTGACGGCAACGGAATGAATGAGCTTCTTGATGAGCTTATGAACCTTGCATTCGAGTCTGAGCACTTCTTCCCCGATGACACACTCACAGACCAGCCCGAAAAGGTCATTGCTTCGGAAATGATAAGAGAAAAGCTTCTTCGTCTTATCGATAAAGAAATCCCCCACGGCACTGCTGTCGCAATTGAGCGTTTCAGAGAGCGTGAGGATGCAGAAATCATCGACATTGAAGCTACAATCTACTGTGAAAGAGAGTCCCATAAAGGCATTATAATCGGTAAAAACGGAGCAATGCTCAAAAAGGTTTCCACGAGAGCCAGAATCGAGCTTGAAAAATTCCTCGGCTGTAAAGTCAACCTCAAATGCTGGGTTAAAGTCAAGGAAGACTGGCGTAACCGTGAAGGTCTCATTCACAATTTCGGACTTGATACACAATGACATTTTCATCTGATGCAATTGTTCTGAAAATTACAAAAACAGGTGAATCAGACAGGCTTCTGACTCTCCTCACCCGTGACAGAGGCATTATAAAAGCATTTGCAAAGGCTGCTGACAGACCGAAGAACAAGCTTCATATGTCAACAAACCTCTTCTGCTACGGAAGATTCACTTTTTATGAAGGCGTAAAATCCACCAAGGTTGAAGAATGCGACCTCAATGAAACCTTTTACGGTCTGCAGTCAGATATAGGCAAGCTCGCTCTCGGGCAGTATTTCAATGAGCTTATGACAGAAGCGGCCCCTGTTGAAACAGATGCAACTGAATATCTCCGACTTCTTCTGAATTCCCTGTTCTTCCTTGCAAATGACAGAATACATCCCCGTATTCTCAAATCACTTTTTGAAATGAGGCTTGCTTCACTGATTGGTTACATGCCGTCACTTGTAGGCTGTAAGGAATGCGGAGAATATGAAACGGAAACGATGTTTTTCAATGTGTCGACAGGTGAGCTGTTCTGCAATGCCTGTAAAGGCACGGGCACAAAGCAGTTATCTCTTGACACGGTTTCCGCAATGAGGCACATAGTTTTTTCTGACTTTGAAAAGCTGTTTTCTCTCAGCGTAACGGAAAACACTGCAAACGCCCTTGAGCCCGTAACGGAAAAATATCTTCTGAATATTCTGAAAAGAAGCTTCAGGACACTTGATTTCTACAAATCAATAAATAATTAAGGGGCTGTAAAAAAACGCCCTGAAAGAAAACGGACTACAAACTTACCGAAAAGGTAGGAATGTAGTCCGTTTTGTGATATAATTTACTTGCAATGAAAAAGAATATCACTAAAACATATAATACACCATATCAATTAAA
>JAFUIY010000075.1 GCA_017473925.1 Clostridia bacterium
ACCCGCCCTACGAGGTTTGTTTTTCTTCAAACGGACGCCCGATGGGCAGCCCCTATCGGCTTGATTTCACAATTATATAAATCCAACACCGTCAGGTGTTCCGAAATTGCGAATTGCGAATTTCCAATTGCGAATTTGAAAGAACTCGACAAATTACTGTTTAATATTCAATTTCTCCGAGAGGAGAGAGGTGGCAATAGTCGTTTGCGAATTCAATTTTTGTTTTTCCGTCGGGCATGAATTTAATACATGTCAGTCCTGTGTTTTCCTGACAGAAGTTGAAATCATCCCTTACGGGAAAACCTATTGCTGCATTGATAAGATAATTGTTGAAGGTGCCGTGGGCAAAAACAATAATCCGTTCATCATTTTTGAATCTGCTCATTACCGTATCAATCACATTTTTTGCCCTTATGTAAGCTTCTTCAGTTGTCTCGTTTTCGACCTCGTACGCTGTGGGAATTATTTCAACCTGCATATTCTGAAAAAATGCAGTGCTCTCTGCTGTCTGAACAGCTCTTGTCAGAGGACTTGAAAAAACAGCATCAAGCCTCAAGTTCTTCATTCTCTCTCCGAGGAGCTCTGCCTGTTTTTTTCCTTTTACGGAAAGCTTCGGGTCATGTCCCGTGTCTTCTCCCGTATTGCCGAGAGATTCGCCGTGTCTTGCTATGTAAAGAATCATTTTTATCACCTTTTTCAGTATAAACTTCTTTTTCTTTTTCGTCAATAACTTTATTTTTACTATATCAAAGGCTGTTCTCCGTCAAAAAAATGTATAATTAAACAAATGTCATCAAAATGAAAAAAAAGGCTGTACAAAACAAAAAAATGGTGATAAAATATGTTTTGTTAAATAGTGTACAAAAGGAGTGCTGTACAAATGGTAAAAGTTTACGAAGGTAAAACAAAGGACGTATATTCACTTGACAACGGCAATGTTATGCTCAAGTTCAAGGACGACTGCACAGGTAAAGACGGTGTGTTTGATCCCGGTGAAAATACTGTAGGTCTTACAATCGAAGGTATCGGCAGAGCTAACCTTGAAACATCAATTCACTACTTTGAGCTTCTCAAGGCTGCAGGCATCAAGACACATTATGTAAGTGCAAATCTTGATGATGCTACAATGGAGGTTCTTCCCGGTAAGGTATTCGGTCACGGTCTTGAAGTTATCTGCCGTCTTGTTGCAACAGGCAGCTTCATCAGAAGATACGGTGAATATATCGAAGACGGTACAGTCCTTGAAGGCGGTTACGTTGAATGTACATTCAAGAATGATGCTCTCGGCGATCCCCTTGTTACAGGTGAAGGTCTTGCAGCTCTCGGTGTTATGACTCCTGCTATGTTTGAAAGCATGAAGGAACAGACACTTAAAATCACAAAGATTGTTGCTGACGACCTCAAGTCAATCGGTCTTGACCTCTGGGATATCAAGTTCGAGTTCGGCTACAACAACGACGAAGTTATCCTTATCGATGAAATCGCATCAGGTAACATGAGAGTTTACAAGGACGGCAAGATTGTTGATCCCGTTGAACTCACAAAGCTTATCCTTAACAGATAATTTGTTTTTCAGAAGACTGCTCAGGCGGTCTTCTTTTTTCGTTAATAAAATAACTATGGTTGATTTTGGAGGGCACAGAGTATATAATGTGTTTACAGTTAATTTTTGAAAGGGTGTTTCTCTTGAACCTGATGATTCCCGCAATTATTCTGTTTGCTGTTACATATGTGCTTATGCTCGTTTTCAGCAAATACCGTCCGTGGATAGCAATAGCTTCCGGTCTGATTTTTATTATTTCAGGCATGTTACCTTTCAGCGAAATCGTTGCTTCAATCGATTTTAACGTTCTTCTTATGATAGCAGGTACAATGGGTACGGTTGCTTTGTTTATCGAAAGTAAGATGCCGTCACTTCTTGCAGACCTTGTTATGAAAAGGTGCCCAATGTTCAGTGGGCTGCTGTTGCAATGGCACTTTTTGCAGGTGTTATTTCCGCTTTTGTTGACAATGTTGCAACGGTTCTTATGGTGGCTCCCGTTGCACTTGAAATCTGCAGAAAGCTCAAGACAAACCCCGTTCCGTTCATTATCGGTATCGCTGTTTCATCAAATCTTCAGGGTGCTGCAACACTCGTCGGTGACACAACGGCAATTATGCTCGGTTCTGCTCTTGATATGAGCTTTATCGACTTCTTCTTGTTCAAGGGTAAGCCCGGTATGTTCTTTGCTGTTGAGCTCGGTGCAGTTCTCTCAGCACTTATTCTTGCCTTTATCTTCAAGAAAGAAAAAGGCGAAATTCCGAAAATGACTGAAATGACAAAGGTTACCGACTATGTCCCCACAGTTCTTCTCGGCGGTACAATCGTTGCACTTATCATTGCATCATTTATCCCCAACAAGCCTGCTGTCACAAACGGTGTTATCTGTTGTGTGATAATGGCAATCGGTCTTGTATATAATCTGATAAGAAAAAAGAATATTAAGGCAGTTACAGCACCTCTCAAGGAAATTGACTTTGAGACAATAGGTCTTCTTTTCGGTCTTTTCCTTATGATAGGCGGTATCTCTGCACAGGGCGTCATTGATGCAGCTGCAAACCTTCTTGCAAAGGTCGGCGGCGGAAATATCTTTATACTTTATACAGTTATTGTATGGGCATCTGTTCTCATTTCTGCATTTATTGATAACATCCCTTATGTTGCAACAATGATTCCCGTTATTGCAGGTCTTGCAACGGCACTCAATGTTGACCCGACAGTGCTTTATTTCGGTCTTCTCTCGGGTGCAACTCTCGGCGGTAACTGTACACCTATCGGTGCATCGGCAAACATTGCAGGTATCGGTATCCTCCGTAAGGAAGGTTACACAGTAAAAAACAGCGATTTCTTTAAAATCGGTATTCCGTTCACTCTTGCGGCAATCATTCCTGCATATATTTATCTCTGGATTTTCTACGGTGTATAATAAGCAAAAAAGCGGCGAATAATCGTCGCTTTTTCTTTTACATATTTGTCATGTCACCGTCATTTGCGGCTCTTGTGAGCACTTCATTCTCTCTGAAAAGCAGAGAAATACACCATACACCTGCAAGGGCAATAACAGTGTAAATGATTCTGCTGAGAATTGCATCCTGACCGCCGAAAAGCCATGAAACTATGTCAAACTGGAAAAGACCGATTGCGCCCCAGTTAACGGCACCGACAATGACAAGGATGAGTGAGATTCTGTCAAGCATATGCTTCAACTCCTTATTTTAATCTCGTCAATAGTATTATCATGTCAGAATTATTTATTCTTTTTTTCAGGAAGCAAATTTTTCATGATTTTTGTTGACATTTGTTATTATAAGGATTATAATTTTATTTAATTTTTATTTTTATTAAGGGTGAGTTCTATGCTTACAATTGACAGAATTTACGATGCATCAAATGTGCTCAAAGCCATTGCAAGACACACCGATATGATTCAGGCTCCTCGTATGACAAATAAATGTGACCTGTATCTTAAAACGGAAAATCTTCAGCTTACAGGCTCATTCAAATTAAGAGGTGCTTATTACAAGATTTCCCGTCTTTCAGAGGAAGAAAAGAGTCATGGCGTTATTGCCTGCTCTGCGGGTAACCATGCTCAGGGTGTTGCCCTTGCAGCAACCCACAGCGGTATAAAGTCAGTTATCTGTCTTCCCGAAGGTGCTCCCATTTCAAAGGTTGAAGCAACCAAGAAATACGGTGCAGAAGTCTGCATGGTCAAGGGTGTTTATGACGATGCATACAACAGAGCAATTGAGCTCCGTGACGAAAAAGGTTATACATTCATTCATCCCTTCAATGACCCCGATGTTATCGCAGGTCAGGGAACAATAGGTCTTGAAATTATTGAACAGCTTCCCGATGTTGACGCAGTTGTTGTTCCCATCGGCGGCGGCGGACTCATAGCAGGTGTTGCTTACCTTATCAAGCATCTCCGTCCTCAGTGTAAGGTTTACGGTGTTCAGGCAGCAGGTGCTCCTTCAATGTTCAACAGCATTCATGACGGTGAAATTGAAACACTTCCTTCCGTAAACACAATCGCAGACGGTATCAAGGTCAAGACTCCCGGCGACCTGACATTCGAGCTTTGTAAAAAGTATGTTGACGAAATCGTAACTGTTACAGATGATGAGGTTGCAGCTGCAATTCTCCGTCTTATGGAACAGCAGAAGCTTGTTTCAGAGGGTGCAGGTGCAGTTCCCGTTGCGGCTGTCCTCTTTGATAAGATTCCCGATATCAAGGATAAGAAAGTATGCTGTGTTGTTTCGGGCGGTAACATTGATGTTAACATTCTCAGCCGTGTTATTGAAAGAGGTCTTAAGATGAACGGCAGAACTGCAAACATCACAATTGCTCTTTCAGATAAACCCGGTCAGCTTGCAACAGTATCGGCTCTTATTGCAGATTGCGGTGCAAACGTTGTAAGTGTCAGCTATTCAAGTACAGAGCTTGATATGAATATCACAGACTGTTATCTGAATCTTGCAATCGAAACAAGAGATTTTGAACATATCGAACACATCAAACAGGCTCTTACAGATGCAGGCTTTGATGTAATCATATAAAATAATTCGCAATTTGAAATTCGCAATTCGCAATTTCGGAAAAGGCTTTGCCTTTTGAACCATTATAAATGGGGTAAGGGGTGAAACCCCTTCATTAATTGCACATTGATAATTGCAAATTGATAATTTACAATCGTAGAGGCGCCCATCGGGCGTCCTTGAAAAAGAGAGGTAACTAAATATGAAAACAGTAGCAACAACAAATGCACCCGGTGCAATCGGACCTTACAGTCAGGCAATGATAACAGGAAATCTTGTATTTACATCGGGACAGATAGCAATAAATCCCGCAACAGGCAATGTTGAAGCAGAAACAATCGAAGACCAGGCAAAGCAGGTATGTGAAAACCTTAAGGCTGTTCTTGAAGCAGCAGGCTCATCACTCGAAAAGGCTGTCAAGACAACATGCTTCCTTGCTGATATGGCTGACTTCGCAGCATTCAATGCAGTTTACGGCGAATACTTCACAGGCAAGCCTGCCCGTTCATGCGTAGCCGCAAAAGAACTCCCCAAAGGCGTTAAATGCGAAGTTGAAGTTATTGCAGAAGTTTAATTTATAATACCACGAATCGTAGGGGCGCCCATCGGGCGTCCGTTTTTTTTGCAAAAAACACCGACTGCTCAATGCGGTCGGTTAAATTTTTTCTTTGTATTCGGTTCTCAACAGAATATAATCGATATTTGTGTTATATAAATCGGCTAATTTTACAAGGATTTCGGCTGTGAGAGGCTGTGTCTGAGTTTCGATGTAGGAGTATTTGCGCTGTGTGATGCCTATTGCATCTGCAACCTGCTGCTGAGTCAGGTCATTGTCTTCACGCAAATCACGGATACGGCTCTTCACTTCCTTCACTCCTTATAATATTATGTGTTTTTATTATACAATAGATGAATATTATCTATGCGGTTTTAGATAATTTTTATCTATTTTGACTATTGAAGTTTAGATAAAATATATCTAAAATATAGTTATAATGTTGAGAAAGGAAGATTTTGATGAAAAAAGTCTTAAAACAAACTTTGTCGGTCTTGTTGGCAGTCGTGATGACATTTACAATCACCCTGCCGGCATTTGCGGAGGATGCAACAACTCCTGAGACACAGACAGAGCAGAATTTATCTTATAATTCAAGCAATGCACTCGGTGATACTATTGTCAATGCTATTGAAGAAGAAAATGCAGTCCGTGATGAATATGACGGAAAAGGCATATTCAATGTGTCATTGGTCGGTCTGGAGGCAACGGTTGCATTGTCTGCCCCCGATGACTGTACTGTAGTTGTTTCTGTTTATGAAGAAGAAACAATGCAGATGGTTACATCAGGTAAAGCAGATGTGTCTTCAGATGACATGGAAGTTGTTGTCACATTGGCAGATTTTGAACTGCCTGATTTCTTTGTTGTCAAAGCATTTATTTTAAATAGCATAAATGCACCTGTATGTCCTGAATATGTTAATCTTGATAATACAAGACTTTATGTTGAGTCTTTATCAAAGACAACTGAAGATTTTGAAGCAGATATGGTTATCAATCTTGATGAGTCAACGGAGGATAACTTTGCTGTTGTTACAGAAGATGCAGTTGTTTCTGAAGTGAAAGAAGAAAAAAATATTATTGTATCTGTAGACGATGAAAACGGAATATATGTTATCGAAAATGCTGATGACAGTATTAAATCAATGCATATTGGTGAAGTATTATATCTTACATATGGCGAAGGTGAAGATGATTATATACTTACAAAAATAGGAAATATTGAAACAGAAGATAACATTACAACTATTACCGCATCTGATGATTATGAAATAAGTGATTTCTTCGATTATATTGATATTGATACATCAAAAAAGGCGGCACCTCAGACCTATTCAATGAGAAGAGATTTTAATGAAGATGCAGGTGATGTAGAAGAAGAAATTGTTTATGAACTTGACTGTAAAGAAAAAACATTTAAAGGAGACAATTATTCTGTTAAATTAGCTTTAAAAGGTGAAGTCGGATTTCATGTGGTATTCTTATATGATATTAAGTGGGGAAAAGATACTTATAAATTTGAGTATTGGGTCAGAGTGAAAGCTGATGCAACTGCTGATTTTAACTTCAATTATGAAACTCAAGCGCAAATCACACTTATAGACCAAGATTTTTTTGTAGTTACGGGACTTGATATTCATTTAAAGCTTTCATTAACGATTAAAGTTAATGCAGAATTTAATGCTCATGGAGTAATCGGTTTTGAAATAAAAGCTGGTGCAAAACGAGAATCAGGAAAAAAACAGGAACCAATAAATTATAAAAAGTTAACATTTAATGTAGATGCAGATGGAAAATTTTCTGTTGATATTATTCCTGAAATTGAAACAGGATTCCGTGTTATAAAGGTGTTTTTTGTTGATTTGAATGTTCCAGTTGTTTTTAACGTTTCGGGAACTCTTTTCATTCCCACAACTCAGGAAGAAATAAAAAAACATTCTTGTTTTTCATGCATTGCGGGCGTGATAACTGTAAAGGTTAATGCAGATATTTCAGTTAAATTCGGATTGCATAGAAAAAATGCGATAAGTATTATAAATATTAAACCCGACGGTATTGAATCAAAATTGGGTGATTTTTATGTGGCCTTCAAAAGTGATACCGAATTTGAATTTGGTTGGGGAACTTGTCCTAATAATAAAACCGGCACGACTGTAACGCCACCCTATGAACCTGATGATGATCTTCCCGTAATGCGTCCAGGCGGAAAATGCGGTGATAATGCATCATGGATAATAACTGAATACGGTGAGCTTCGGATTTTCGGTTCAGGTCCTATGTATGATTATGATGAATCTGGACCATGGAATGCCTATGATGATCAAATATATTCTGTTGTTATCGGAGACGGAATTACATATATAGGTAAAAATGCATTTTCTGAATTAAATCATCTGTATGATGTTACCCTTGGAGCAAAAGTAGAGACAATCGGAGATTATGCTTTTGACTTTTGTTACGGATTAACAAGAATTAAATTGAATAATGGGTTAAAAACTATAGGTTCAATGGCATTTTCGAATACAAGTATTGAGGTTCTGGATGTTCCTGCATCTGTAACAACTTTTGGTGAGTGGCCATTTGATATGATGTACTGTTTGACAGATATTAATGTGAATTCCGGCAATCAGAAATATTCATCTAAAAATGGAGTTTTATTCAATAAGGATCAGAGAACACTGATATATTATCCGCAAGGAAGGGAAGCAACAACTTATAGTATTCCTGACAGTGTTGTAAATATAGGTGATTATGCTTTTGCATCAGCAAGGTATCTTACCAGCGTTACATTCGGTAGAAATGTAACAACTATCGGAGACAGTGCATTTGACCGTTCTTCACTTACATCTGTTAGTTTGTCCGGAAAAATTAAAACAATTGGCGGTTATGCATTTTCAGGCTGTTCAGATCTCAAATCTGTTTATGTCGGAGAAAAGGTAAGTACAATTGATTACTCTACATTTTCATATAGTGATAAATTAAGTTCAATCACGATTTCATCCTATAATCCATATTATACAACCCTTAATAATGTTATATACGACAAGGCAATGACAACTTTAATTTACTGTCCATCAATGCATACAGGAACATTTACAGTTCCTGCAGGGGTTAAGGTTATCGGAGAAGATGCGTTTGATAACCTATCTCCTCTTACAAGGGTTGTATTAAGCAGTGAGGTTGAAATAATAAAAGACAGTGCATTTTCAAATATGGATGAACTTGAGGAGATTGTTATTCCTAAAAGTGTAAAAACTATTGAACAGTATGCTTTTTATAATTGTGATGCTTTGAAGTATGTAAGATATACCGGCTCATCTTCTCAATGGTCAAAGATCAGTATTGATTACTGGAATGATGATTTAAAGTATGCAAGCCGCACATATAATTACAATCCTGTAAATGCAACAGCAGCTGTTATGTCGTTATCTCCTGATGATAAGTTATCTGCTTATTCAGCAAGCAATGTTCAGTCAGAAACAATCACCGATGCAGTTGTTGACAGTGATTACATTTTGATTGCAGTTAAAGATGCGAGTGCAGAAGACTTGCATGCCCCCTCAAATCTTCTTTACATAGACCAGAAGAGAGCAGAAAGTGAAGAGCTGACTTTTGAATATGTGATTGATGAAAGTGTGACTGATTATGATGTTCTTGTCTTCGGTCAGAAGCTTCCGCATTATCATCTTTATGATGAAACGATTACAACTTACCCCACATGCACTGAAACAGGTGTAAAAACATTTACCTGTGAATGCGGTGACAGCTATACGGAAGAGATTGATATTATTGATCATGAGTATGAATCAGCCGTTACAGCTCCCACTTGTACTGAACAAGGCTTCACAACCTACACATGCTCATGCGGTGACAGCTATGTTGCAGATTATGTTGATGCAACTGGTCATGCAGATGAAGTGATTCCCGGTTACGGTGCTACATGTACCGAAACTGGTCTCACTGACGGTGTGAAATGTTCTGTCTGCGGTGAAGTGACAAGTGAACAGGAAATCATTCCTGTTATCGAACATGATGACAGCGACAGTGACGGTTACTGTGATGAATGCGGTGAAGACCTGACTGTCAACTGCTCTCACTCATGTCATTCAGACGGCTTTATAGGTTTCTTCTGGAAAATCATTAATTTCCTTCAGAAACTTTTCGGTGTTCAGTCAGCCCGTTACTGCGAATGCGGTGTTGACCACTGGTCAAAATAATATTTTTGCAGACACTTTCGGGTGTCTGCATTTTTGTTTGACTTTATTTCTGTTTTGTGTAATAATATTATAGGATGTTCGTTATAATAAATACGAAAGCAGGAGAGATTATGAAAACACTTGTTGTTTATTATTCCCGTAAGGGTTATGTTGAAAAAATAGCAGATGCAAAAATAAAAGCTGAGCGTGAACAGGGGAATGAAGTCGATTTTCTCTCTCTTGAAACACTGAGCAATACCATCGGCTTTGACGGCTTCAGAAGCTGTATTATAAAAACAGTTTCGGGCGGCAGTATGGAGCTGTTTCCCTATGAAACAGATGTTGCATCTTATGACAAAGTCGTCATCTGCACTCCCGTATGGTGCGGAAAAGTAGCACTGCCCATGAAAGCATTCCTGACAAAGGAAAAGCACAATATCAATCGTGCAGAATATGTTATTGTGAGCATGTCAGGCGGAAATACGGATGCCGTTGCAGATGAAATGGATAAAATTCTCCGTCTGAAAAGAGAAAAATATACTTCAGTTCAGTGTGTCTGGGGTAAAATAAAGAAAGAAGAGGATTTTCAGTGACAGATTTATTCGGCAATACGACAAACTGCTTTCCTGCAAAAGAAGTCAAGGTTCCTGATTTTTCTTCCTTTGTGTCATTTGATATAGAAACAACAGGTCTTCCCCGTGACTCTCACATAATCGAAATCGGCGCCGTAAAGGTCGTTAACGGGCAGATAACCGAATGCTTTTCAGAGCTTGTGAATCCGGGTATTCCGATTCCTTATATGATAACTCAGATAACAGGTATTTCAAATGATATGGTCAGGGATGCTGATAATATTGTGAATGTGCTGTCCCGTTTCAGTGATTTCTGCAAAGGCTTTGTCCTTGTGGGACATAATGCACTCAATTTCGACTGTCAGATTATGAGACACTGGGCAGACGAGTATAATGTTTACATACCAAATGATGTTTTTGATACATTGAAATTTGCAAAATACCGTTGCGAAAAGCTCGCATCTTTAAAAAGTAAAAAATTATGTGATTTGTGCGACCATTTCGGTATTTTTTCCGACACCTATCACCGTGCACTTGCCGATGCAGACATTACGGCAAAGCTTTATCTGAAATTGATGAACTTATAAAAAAATCCGAAGCCGTGAAGACTTCGGATTCTTGTTTTTTATAAATCAGAATTTGTCGGGATAATGCACAATGCAAAATGCATAATGCACAATTATAAAATCTAAGCCCGCAGGGCTTCCGAAACAATTTGCCGAAGGCAAATTATATCACATTTGCGAAGCAAATATATCACATCCGTCACAGACGGATATATAACATTTTCCGCAGGAAAATATATCACTGCAGTAATTTATCGCTCAGCGA
>JAFUIY010000076.1 GCA_017473925.1 Clostridia bacterium
GCTTCTTCTTCTGTTCTCATTCCTTCGTCAACTAAATCGCAAGCAATCTTAAGAGCAGCCTGAGCTGTTCTCTTACCGTTACGTGTCTGAAGCATGTAAAGCTTTCTATCTTCGATTGTAAATTCCATATCCTGCATATCTCTGTAGTGATCTTCAAGGATTGCACATACCTTGTTGAATTCTTCGAATGCTGCAGGGAACTTTTCAGCCATTTCAGCAATCGGCATGGGAGTACGAACGCCGGCAACAACGTCTTCGCCCTGAGCGTTTGTAAGGAATTCACCCATAAGGCCCTTTTCGCCTGTAGCGGGATCACGAGTGAAAGCAACACCTGTACCGCAGTTGTCACCCATGTTACCGAATGCCATCATCTGTACGTTAACAGCTGTACCCCATGAATAGGGAATATCGTTGTCACGTCTGTAAACGTTTGCACGGGGGTTGTCCCATGAACGGAAAACAGCTTCAACAGCGCCCATAAGCTGTACTTTGGGATCTGAGGGGAAGTCTGAACCGATCTTAGCCTTGTATTCAGCCTTGAACTGACCTGCAAGCTCCTTGAGGTCTTCAGCAGTAAGCTCAACGTCCTGAGTTACGCCCTTCTGTTCCTTCATATTGTCGATGAGCTCTTCAAAGTACTTCTTACCAACTTCCATAACAACGTCTGAGTACATCTGAATGAATCTTCTGTAGCAGTCCCAAGCCCAACGGGGATTGTTTGACTTCTCAGCCATTACGTTAACAACTTCTTCATTAAGACCGAGGTTGAGGATTGTATCCATCATACCGGGCATTGATGCACGAGCACCTGAACGAACGGAAACGAGAAGGGGATTCTCGAGGTCGCCGAACTTCTTGCCTGTGATTTCTTCCATCTTAACGATGTATTCCATGATTTCAGCCTGGATGTCATCGTTGATCTTTCTGCCGTCCTCATAGTACTGAGTACAAGCTTCAGTTGAAATTGTGAAGCCCTGGGGAACGGGAAGACCGATCTTGGTCATTTCAGCAAGGTTAGCACCCTTACCGCCGAGAAGCTCACGCATTGAAGCGTCGCCTTCTTTGAACAAATAAACAAACTTTTTGCTCATTTTGATTTTCCTCCAATATTAAAGATTTTATTAAACAAACTCAAAAAACTGATTTTCACAGTCTTTATCAAAGCAATTATAACAGACAATCAATCAAAAATCAATAAAATTTAAAAAATACATTGCTAAAAAATGACTTAAAATGTATTTCTTTTCAGCTAAATTGCTTAAAGACTGATTCTGATTGTTTTGATTTCCCACGGACGGAAGGAAAGAGTGCCGTTTTCTATGGGATTTGTATCATTGCCGAGAAGGTCTGTTTCAGCTGTGACAGAGCCTTTTGCGGGAGCGAGAACAGTCGTCTGTTCATTGTCTGAATAGTTGCAGAAACGTGCAAGAATGCTGCCGTTTTCGTGATAGAATGAAGTGAGGATGACTTTGCCTGATTCGTTTGTGAAATCAGCAAATTCAACTGTTTTTTCACCGTCTGACTCAGCCTGAGTGATAACGGGCTGACAGTTGTAAGCAAATGCTTTACGGAAAATGTCTGTATCGGAAAGAGATGCATCAAAGGGAAGAAGAGCAAATTCATCGTCAAAAGTGCCGTCGAGCATCTTTGTTCCGCACATGTATTCATTTGCATATACAAGGGGGATTGAAAGCTGATTGCCACGGACAAAAGCACCCATGCAGCCTCTGTTCATAACTGCAAAGCCCTGTGCCTCATCACGCATTGCAACGTGGTAAATTCCGCTGAACTGAGTGGATGAATTGAATGATTCCTCGGGAGAAACAGCCTTATCAATAAGGATTTTATCAAGCTCGTACCAGTAATCTTCTGTCACACGGACTGCACCGTTCCAGTCTGCGATTGAATAGGGCAGGTCACGGACCATTCTGCGGTTTTTGTAAAGGCAGAGGTTAAGGTGCATATTCAGCTTGTCCTCATGTCTGTGGCCGCATACAGTAAGAGGCTTGCCGAGACCCATTTTTTCGTCTGTTCTGCCGATTTTCTGATTATGTACTTCAAACTGTGTTCTGCAGTCAATACGGGGTGAAGCACCATTGAAGCGCATTTCAAGAACAAACGGAACAGAGCCGATTTTACCTTCAAATACTGCCGTTGCACCGATATTGTCGGTTGTGACTTTCCATGCACCCTCTGAAATGCAGTTTTCTTCGTCAATATATGCAGTGAAAAGAGGTGAATCAGCGTTGTCAAGAACGCGTTTGCCTGTCAGCTTTACATCAATTGAAGCAATACCTTTTTCAGTGAATTTAATGTTGTAAAGGGGGGTTGAGAGCTCCTTTTTATCTGCATTCCATTCATAGGAATAAGTGTTTTTGTCTTCACAGACCGTGCCTGCAGAAAATGCAGGAAGAGTGACACGGATGTATCTGCCGTCATCGGTTTTTACCCATTCGTCAACTGCAAAGGAGTGGGGATTTACAGCAATATCTGTCTTTTTTGTGCCTGCGAAAAGTGATTTTATGACAGAAATTGAATCAGCCTTTACCTTGTCGGAATTCTGTAATGATGTGGGTATAAAACGGCGTGAGAGGTCAAGAAGACCGCAGATGGTAACATCGTGATGCTGTGCGGCAAGGGCATATTTCCATGCCTTTTCAATTTCCTCTGTTTTTGTGTTACCGTCAACAGCAAAGCGGAGTGCATCAAGCATTTCAGCTTGTACAGCAGAAATTTCCGCCTTTCTGACACCGTTGAAAATCTCATTTCCGCAGTAGCCCCAGGGCATCTGCACACTGAAATCATTGTCTTCTGTTTTCAGTATGTCTGTGGCTTCGCCGTAAAGGTCCGGGATGTCTTCAAGAAGAATATATTCGTAATTATCCTTTTTTTCGATATGCTCCGTAACACCCTTGACCTCCTGTGTCAGGTCATCATAACGGGATGCAAGGAGAGGAGAGTATTTCTCAAACATTTTTTCAAAATCTTCGAGTGAAATGTCTGTATCCTGAGGCCAGCGGGAGAGAATCCAGTTGTCAACGGTTGTACAGTTGAAGCCTCTGCCCTGCTTGTCGTAAGTGGGAACGGCAGGGATTGAAGTGTTGTCCTTGCCGACCCAGTTTCCCCATGCACTGTCAAAGGTTCGGACATAGCCGTAACCCATAACATGGGCACGGAGAATAGCAGCCTTGTAACCGCACTGCTTTATAAGCTGAGGCGTCTGATTGTTGAGGGCGAACTCCGAAATTGCATAGACATCGGGGGTTTTGCCGAAGTATTTCATGTTCGTCCTGATTGCATAAATCAGCTGACGGGCGTTTGATTCGTCTGAGATAGTCAGTGAAAGGGGTTGACCGTAGGTTGTTGCACCGAGACCGACTCTGTCGGGGTAATCATTTACAAGCTTCTGGATAAGCTTCACAACCTCGGGTTCGCATTCTGAAAATTCATCGAATGTGAATGATTCGTAGTCAAGGCCGATTCTCAGCTTGGGATATTTCTCCATCCATTCAAAAAGCTCGGTAATACGGGGCTTTACGGCATCCTTCCACAGTACATAACCGCCGTGGTCATATGTAAGGATATACAGTTTTTTGTTGTTCACTGTCACACACTCCTTTTAATGCTTATGTTGTGATTTTAACATAAAAAAACATCAATGTACAGTAGTAATAATGATATTTATAATATAATTTAAGACGAATAAACACAATACTTGTTGACTTTTGTCTGAAATATTAATATAATTATTAACAGATATAACCGAAAGAAGTGCTATTGATGGGAATTGAACGGATAAGTGAATTCTGGCATTCGTGGAAGCCCCTTGAGCTGTTAGGCAAGGGAGGAAACGGCGAAGTATACAGATGTGTCCATGAGGAAATGGGCGTAAAGACCTATTCTGCGATAAAGGTCATAAATATATCATCCCGTCAGATGGATACATTTACATTTGATACGGGGTCAGTTCATTCATTCTGTCATAATCTTATAGAAGAATGTGTAAATGAAATAAATGTCATGCTTTCGCTTAAAAGCTGTCCCAACATAGTTGCTATTGAGGATTTCAAGGTAGTTGAAATTGTCAAAGATGAGGAATGGGAAATATTCATAAGAATGGAGTTGCTCACATGTCTTACGGATTATCTCAGAGACAGGGTGCTCACTCAGGACGAGGTTGTAAAGCTCGGTGTTGATCTTTGTACGGCATTGGAACTGTGTCACAGCAAGAACATAATGCACCGTGACATCAAGCCTGCGAATATATTTGTAAATGAATTCGGTGATTTCAAGCTCGGCGACTTCGGTATAGCAAGAACCCTTGAAGTGGCAACACAGGGCTTTTCACAGAAGGGTACTGTCACATATGTTGCACCTGAAGTAATGTATTCAAATGATTACACAAAGGCTGTTGATATTTATTCCCTCGGTCTTGTGCTTTATCAGCTTGCAAACAATAACAGACTGCCTTTTCTTCCTCCGCAGGGTGATTATACTCATGTCATGCAGAACGATGCTGTTAAAAGCAGACTCAGGGGTGATCCTTTTCCCCCTGCCTGCAATGCAGACGGAGCTCTTAACAGCATTCTGAAGATTGCATGTGAATTCAAACCGGAAAACAGATTTTCATCTGCAGGGCAGATGCATGATGCAATGATTCAGCTGATAAATTCAGATGGTATCAGAATCAAAGAAAAAAAGATTATTTATTCTTCGTATAATGAGGATACAACGGAAAAAGTAATCAGACAACAGATTGTTCCGGAACCGGATAAGGAGAATAATAACAATAATAAGCTGTTGATTATCATTGCTGTTATTTCTGCAGTTTGTGTTCTTGCCGCAACAGTATCTGTGATTCTTGTCATTCTCTTTCAGAAAACAGATAATAACGACGGCACTGAAGGTATTGTTCAGACGGATGCCGATGACGACGAGGAAAATCCGGAAAACGAAGTTGTCGATAATTCCGATCCGACAGGGAATTCTTCTCCGGATAATGTCGGTGTTCCTGTTACAACAACTTCTGCAGTTAATGTCGGCACAAACAATGTTACAGGTACGAACATCCAAAACGGTACGGGTAATACCACTGCTATAAACAACGCAGGAAATACCCAGGGGACGGGTAATACAAACAATTCCGGTAATGTAAATAGCACCGGTAATACAAATAGCACCGGCAATACAAATAATACCGGTAATTCAAATAGCACCGGCAATACAAATAATACCGGCAATGCAGGCAATACAGGTAACACATCCGGCAATACAGGTAACACATCCGGCAATACAGGTAACACATCCGGCAATACAGGTAACACATCCGGCAATACAGGTAACACATCCGGCTCAGGCAATCAGGGGAATATCTCAACACAGCATCCGACTTCAAATACGATAACCGTTGTAAATACAAAGGAAGGTGTTGTTGATTTTTATAAGAAGGCTCATGCCATGGTGCTTTCCCAGGCTAAATCGGTTACAAGAACCCTTGAAAACAATACCAATTATAACGGATATATTGAGGTTCAGGGCAATTCGACTCTGGCAAATATTGCATCAACACTCATGAAAATGTTTCTTAAAGCAAATACCGAACCGGTGGTGTATTCAGGTTCTGATATAGCAACATATTTTCCGCCAACACAGAACAGCTGTGCCGGGCTTACTGCCGATATGATAGGCAGCTACAGCCTTAAAGAAAACGGAGATAACTATATTGTAAAGCTTTCGATTAACAGTACAGAGGCTGCTCCTGATACAGGAAACAAGTCACGACATCTTGTAAATATAATTGCAGCTGAGGATGTTGAAGAAGCTGCTGCAGGATATGTCGGTTTTTCAGGGCTGAGGAATGAATATATAGCCCCCGAAATTACTGCTACTATAAATAAAACGACAGGCCGTATGGTTTCTCTGCATACAGTTTCACCTTCGTATATGAAGTTTGACAGTGCAAAAGTTATGTCCATTATCAATGTCCAAAATGTAGGTGTCGGCATCCGTTGTGAGACAAAATGGACAGTTCAATGGTAAATATAAGAGGTACAGAAAATGGGAATTGAACGGATAAGTGAATTCTGGCATTCGTGGAAGCCCCTTGAACGGTTAGGCAAGGGAGGAAACGGTGAAGTATACAAATGCGTCCATGAAGAATTGGGCGTAAAGACTTATTCTGCGATAAAGGTCATAAATATATCATCCCGTCTGATGGATACATTTACATTTGATACAGGGGAAATCCGTTCATTCTGCCGTAATCTTATCACTGATTGCGTAAATGAAATTAATGTTATGCTGTCGCTCAAAAGCTGTCCTAACATAGTTGCTATTGAGGATTTCAAGGTTGTTGAAATTGTCAAAGATGAGGAATGGGAAATATTCATAAGAATGGAACTGCTCACATGCCTTACGGATTATCTCAGGGACAGAGTGCTCGCTCAGGACGAGGTTGTAAAGCTCGGCGTTGATCTCTGCAATGCACTTGAAATGTGTCACAGTAAGAACATAATGCACCGTGACATCAAGCCTGCGAATATATTTGTAAATGAATCCGGCGATTTCAAGCTCGGCGACTTCGGCATAGCAAGGACCCTTGAAGTGGCAACACAGGGCTTTTCTCAGAAGGGTACCGTCACATATGTTGCCCCTGAAGTCATGTATTCAAATAATTACACAACGGCTGTTGATATTTATTCCCTCGGTCTTGTGCTTTATCAGCTTGCAAATAACAACAGACTGCCGTTTGTGACTGCAAACGATGATTACACAAGTCTTATGCAGAATGATGCTCTGAAAAACAGGCTCAGAGGAGATGTATTTCCCCCTGCCTGCAATGCAAACGAAGCACTCAACAGTATTTTCAGACTCGCATGTGAATATGAACCCGGCAACAGATTTCAGTCTGTAAGTCAGATGAAAAAGGCATTGGAGGCTCTGAAAACATCTGACAATCCGTTCCTGAAAAATGAGATGCCTACAGTCAGTTTTGCTCCTCAGATAAATACAGAGCAGCGGCAAACAAATAATAACAATAAAAATCTTGTAGTTATTATTACATCTCTTTGCGTAGTTGCGATAATAATGTTAATCAGTATTTTTGTAATAATTGCCTCCAGAAACGAAAGTACGGAAAAAACGAACGGTGAAGATGATATTTCTGCTTCTCATACGGAACTTTCTGATGAAGAAACAGAAATAAACATATCGGAAACAGCTGCCGGAAAAGAATCCGACGTGGAAACAACACAGCCCGGTGTAACTCATCAGACAGCTCCCGGTTATGCAAAGAATTATGTTGCATATCTGAAAAATCCCTCAGGAAAAACAAAAGTGTACCTTGAGTGCGGTGTCATCTCATCGGATCACTGGATTTCGGGCAATGAGCCTGTAACAATTCATGAAGTATATACGGACGGTTGCTGTAAAGTGTCTTATGTGACAGACGGCGGCGTAATAAGGACATATCTTGCGAAAATTACTGATTTTACCAAAGTGGAGGCAGGTAATAATTCAGCTGACGGCAATCCTTTTGCTACACAGAATTCCGTGGAATGCAAACATAAGTATTCCGATGCTACATGTCTGTTCCCAAGGACATGTATTTATTGCGGTGCCACAACAGGCTCAGCAAAGGGGCATTCATACAGAGCTGCCACTTGTAAAAATCCGAGAACATGTACTGTCTGCGGTGTAACAAGCGGTACGGTAGCAGGGCATAGCTGGAAGGAAATAACGGAAGAAGTTTATCACGATGAAGAAGGACATTATGAAGATATAGAACAATCTGTAAGAATTTATCTGTATCGGTGTCCCATGTGTGGTTATAACCGACCGAAATTCAATTCTTTAAGTGAATACTACTCACATTTTGACAGTACACATGCAGGTTCTTCTGATGCTCAGGTGCTCAGGGACTCGTATGATGTTGTAGAGGACTGGGGTTATGAAATTGTTACAGTATGGGTTGTTGACCGTAATGCATATACCGAAACGGTTGTAACAGGACATAAATGTTCAGTCTGCGGAAAAGTACAAAACAATTAATGAGAAAAAGATAATGAAAGGGGATGTAAAAAAATTTCGTATTTACATCCCCTTTTTATTTTGAATTGTTGATATATTAGATAACATAATAAAACTCAGAAAAGGTGTGGAAAATGGGAATTGAACGGATAAGTGAATTCTGGCATTCGTGGAAGCCCCTTGAATTGTTAGGCAAGGGAGGAAACGGCGAAGTATACAAATGTGTCCATGAAGAAATGGGCGTGAAGACATATTCTGCGATAAAGGTTATAAATATATCATCCCGTCAGATGGAAACCTTTACATTCAATACAGGTTCCGTCCGTTCATTCTGCCGTAACCTGATTGAAGAATGTATAAACGAAATCAACGTTATGCTGTCGCTTAAAAGCTGTCCCAACATAGTTGCGATTGAGGATTTCAAGGTGGTTGAAATCGTTAAAGACGAGGAATGGGAAATATTCATAAGAATGGAACTGCTTACTTGTCTTACGGATTATCTCAGGGACAGGGTGCTTACTCAGGACGAGGTCGTAAAGCTCGGTGTTGATCTTTGTACGGCATTGGAACTGTGTCACAGCAAGAACATAATGCACCGTGATATCAAGCCTGCGAATATATTTGTAAATGAATTCGGCGATTTCAAGCTCGGGGACTTCGGTATAGCAAGAACCCTTGAAGTGGCAACACAGGGCTTTTCTCAGAAGGGTACAGTCACATATGTTGCACCTGAAGTAATGTATTCAAATGATTACACAAAGGCCGTTGATATTTATTCCCTCGGTCTTGTGCTTTATCAGCTTGCAAATAACAACAGACTGCCTTTTCTTCCTGCACAGGGGGATTATACCCACACAATGCAGAACGATGCAATTAAAAACAGACTCAGAGGAGATGTATTTCCCCCTGCCTGCAATGCAGACGGCGCTCTTAACAGTATTCTGAAGATTGCATGTGAATTCAGACCGGAAAACAGATTTCAGTCCGCAGGGCAGATGAAAAATAGCTTAAACAAGTTGCGAGCTTCTGTTGAATCTGAAACCGAATCTGTCAGAGATGATAATGTTATCAACAAAAAAAAGAATATAAACATTACTTTTAATGAGGAAAAAACAGAAAAAGTAATAAGACCATATGAGAATTCTCAAAATTCAGCAAAGAGTAAATCAACAGTAATTATTGTTTCGGTTATAGCAGTATTTTGTGTGATTGTTGCAGTAATTTCTGCAATTCTGTTTGTTTTATCTCATAATAATGCTACAGATGTTTATGTTGATGATATTTCCGAAGCTTATGACAGTGATGATAGTGAATATGTGCATCAGCATGATGATAGCAGTTTATTTGATTATCCGTATCTTGTAAGTTATGAAACTCCTGACGATGCAGGTATTGTTGTTCGTAGGGAAAGTACATATTACAGTGAAAAAGTAACAGTACTTCCGGAGGGCACACCTGTGCGTCTCATTTCGGGATTTGCACCCGGAACGGATTACATTCAGATTGCATTTGAATTTGACGGAGTAGAAACTTATGGTTGGGTGTTAGGAAAGTATATTGTTGATGACAGCTTCAGACCGTATTCTGAAACAATAGAATATAAAATCGGTGATATTGTTAAGTTTGGTTTATATGAACAGGACGGCAATTACGCAAATGGGAAAGAACCTGTTGAATGGGTAGTACTTGATATTATTGATGGTTTCTATTTAATGATAAGTAAATATGCAATTGATTCTATGCCATACAATAAAACAGCTGAAGCTGTAAAATGGGAAACATGTACTTTGAGAAATTGGTTGAATGATGAATTTATAAATACAGCATTCAGTAGTGCAGAACGTGAGCAATTGCGTTCTTTACGTATTGTAGATTCGGATTATTCTGTAGATGATAAAGTTTTTTTGTTAAATAAACTTCAGGTCAAAGGTAGTTTCTTAACAACAGAGGATGCAAAAACAACCGCTACAGCCTATGCAAGATCTAATGGTGCATATACAGATAAAAACGGCTATTGTGGTTGGTGGTTAATTGATAATGGCGATTCAGCTGATGTCGCCGCAAGAGTAAATATATACGGAGAGATTCTAACCTCAGATAGTGCAGAGGGTGGAGTTGAACGGACTGATTATGCTGTTAGACCTGTGATTCTTGTTGATTATTCAAAATTCGACATTGAGGATTCGGAATATAACATCTCAGTAACGTTTGACCAGAAAAAAACGAACACATATGTTTCTAATATTACAGAATCAGGTATCAGCGAGTTTGTCGGAACACCGTCTGTAGATGAAATGCTTAAGTTCGCAATGAATCATTCAATTCTCAATTACAAACCGTCAGTATCAGGTATTGAAACCGGAACTTATAATCTCGGCGGTAATTTCTACGAGGTCAGAATTGATGCTGATTATGCTGACAGACTCTCTGTCCGTTTTTTCGGTACGGATTTGAACACTGCCGGTATGAATCGGACTGATGTCAGTGACGGATACCTTTACGGCTATTCCACAGCTGTATACAGCAGCGGTGTTGCTTTTGTCAGAGGAGTTTACAGTGATTCGTCAGCACAGAAGTATAAAATCTGTTTCACTGTGTACCTGACAGGGGATTCTGATGAGACTGACTATTACGGATATACTCCTGCACAGGCTGAATTTTTTAATACATTTGAGTATTATTATGACGGTTACATTATTCTTCAGAAATATACATCAGCAGATGGCGATGCATATAAAATCATTGAATATAAAAAGACAGCTCTCTGAAAATGAGAGCTGTCTAATGTTTTTTGTCTGAATTTACTGTGCCAATGCTCTTTCAAGCCAGATTGATGCTATATCCATTGCCTGATAAAGTCCCTGCTTTTCGCTCTTCTTGACGATTCTTTCACGGGGTCTTACATCGGGGTCTGTGTTAAGGAGCTGAACCGTAACACGGCTTGCAACATCAAGCTCTCCGACTTTCTTTGTTGAACATATCTGAAGCATTATCACATAAGGGTCACACATGTTGCCGTAGTAGATTGTTTTTCCGCAACGGACAAGAGGCTTCCCCTTGTATGTCAGGAACTTGGGTCCCTTCTTTTCTGCCATTTTATTCAATCCTTTCTCATCTCGGGAAAATTATTCCTCTGTTGTTTCTATGCCGAGGTATTCCTTGATGAGAGACTGCAGAAGCTCATAGCGGTCGATTTTCATGATGATATTTCTTGCGTTGTTGTATGTTGTGATGTAGGCGGGGTCTTCTGAAAGAATATAGCCTACAATCTGGCTTACGGGATTATAGCCCTTTTCTGCCAGTGCTTCATAAACCTGTGCAAGCATCACTTTAATCTGTGAATCCCTGTCACCCTCTAATTTAAACTTAATCGTCTTGTCCATAAAGGTCACCTCTTCCTCTTATGCATTTGCATAAATAATGATACATGATTTATTATACAACAAAGATTTTAAAAATACAACTGCTTTTTTGATATTTTTATTCCGTTTTTACGGATTGTATGCTATAATCATAAAAGAAACACAAAAAGGAGTGCTGTTATGCTTGTTCTTACGGCTGAAAATATGAAAAAAGCAGAGGAATCGGCAGTTGAAAACGGTTGTAATTATTATGACCTGATGAAGACTGCAGGCACGGAATGTGCAGATATGATTTCTCTTGAGGATAAAAACAAAAAGACAGTCATTCTCTGCGGAAAGGGCAGGAACGGTGGTGACGGTCTTGTTATTGCAGGCAGACTGTGGCAGAATGGCTTCAGGAATGTTTTTGTTATTCTTGTTGACGGAATGCCGACGGATGAGCTGTGTGTCACAATGTATGAGGAAATGGTGAAATATCCTGTTGTCATCTGTGATTTCACAAAGGAGAAGGAAACCTGTCTTTATCATATTTCCACAGCTGAAATTATTGCAGATGCAGTATTCGGAATAGGCTTCAGGGGAGTGCTCGGAGGTAATGCCCTTGAAGTGATTTCTTCTTCAAATGAAAATACAGCTGCTGTAAAATATGCAATTGATATTCCCTCGGGGCTTACCTCTGACGGAAGATATAACGGTGAAATATATTTCAATACGGATAAAACACTTACCATGATTGCAATGAAGCCCGTTCAGGTTTTTAAACCCACAGCTGATATGTGCGGTAAGACATATGTTATGGATATCGGTGTTGGTGATGAAACACTCAGACCCTTTGCAGAAGCATATACGGTAATGACAACCGAAGAAGCGCACGGCAGTATTGCAAAAAGAAAATACGACAGTCACAAAGGAACATTTGCCAATGTGCTGACAATCTGCGGAAGCCGTAACATGACAGGCTGTGTGTATCTCTGCAATCAGGCTGCCGTTGAAATCGGTGCAGGGCTTGTGACTGCTGCATTCCCCGATTGCATATATAATACCGTTACTGCAAAGCTCAATGAACCTCTTATGCTTCCCGTTAAGAATAATGACGAAGGCAGAATGACTGCAGATGCAAAGACACTTCTGCCTGCAATGAATAAAGCTGATGTCATTGCAATGGGATGCGGACTCGGTGTTGACAGCGATACAAAAGAGCTTGTAAGATTTGTTATAAACAATTTTACGGGTACACTTGTGCTTGATGCCGATGCGCTGAATTGTATTGCGAAGGATACCGGAATATTGAAAAATGCACAGTGCAGAATAATTATTACGCCTCATCCGGGAGAAATGGCAAGACTTACGGGAAAAACTGTTTCCGATATCCGGTCAGACAGAATGAAAACTGCCATTGATTTTGCATCGGAATACGGCGTGACCGTGCTTCTCAAGGGAGCAAATACCGTTGTTGCCGATAAAACGGGAAGATGTTATGTGAACACAACAGGTAATCCCTCTATGGCAAGGGGAGGCAGCGGAGATGTGCTGACAGGACTTATTGCAGGTCTTATAAAACAGACAGAGGATGAATTCTCGGCAGCATGTACAGGCTGTTTTATTCACGGAGACGCTGCAGACAGAGTTACGGAAAAGTACGGTATGCTTGCTGCAACCCCGACAAGAGTTGTGGATGAAATAAATAAAAAACAGTTGAAATTATAAATAAAAAATGTTAAAATAGTATAGATGATTTTACGAGGAGGAATTTTTATGAGTAACGAAACAAAAAGAACCTATGTCCCCTTTCAGCAGTGGAAGGAAAAGTCAAAGCAAACCGAATATACTTCGGCAACACCTCTTCTGAGCCCCGACGGTAAGCTCATTGCAAAGGGCTGGGCAAGACACAATGTTTTTGACTACAACAGAAACTATGTAAAAACAGGCATCATGAGCCGTAAGGAATGGGATTTCTATCAGGTTTCTGACGGAAAGTATATGGTTCAGCTCAGCTTCGCAAACATCACAATCGGCGGTTATGTTGCTGCAAAGCTCATTGACCTTGAAGCAGGAAAGCTGATTGTTGATGCAACTCAGCTTTTCCTTTTCAGCAAGAATACACATGTTCCTCCCGCAAAGGGCGATGTTCCCAACCGTTTCAAGGAGAAAATCGGCAAGGCTGAATTTGATTTTGATACAAGAGAAACAACAAGATCACTCCGGTTCAAAATGCCCGTAAAGGACAAAATGGTTGAATGTAAATTCGACATGGATATTATGCCCGGTCTTGAGAATATCACAACAGTTCTTCCCTTCCCGGGCGATGAAACAAAATATTTCATGACAACAAAGCAGAACTGTATGCCCTGTGAAGGTACATTTATCTATGACGGCAAGGCTTACGAATTCACAAAGGATACAGCATTCTGTGCCCTTGACTGGGGCAGAGTAAACACTCCCCATGAAATGGTATGGTACTGGGGTAACGGCTCAAGCTATATCACCGATGAAAAGGGTGAGAAGCATCTCTTCGGCTTTGAAATCACATGGGCAATCGGTGACGAGAGCAACGCAACGGAAACAGCTATTTTCTATGACGGCAAGGCACATAAATTCGGTGCAGTGGATGTTGAGACATTCCCCAAGCCTGACAAATTTATGGAGCCCTGGAAATTCATTTCCGAGGACGGCAGATTCAATCTCACAATGACTCCCACATTTGACCATCATTCTGACATGAATGTCGGCGTTGCAAGAATGCACACTCATCAGGTTCACGGCAAATGGAACGGCAATGTCATCCTTGACGACGGCACAAAGCTCGAAATCAATGATATGTATGCATTCTGTGAGTATGTAGAAAATAAATGGTAAACAGTAATTTCCCTTCCAACGGACATCTTCGGGTGTCCGTTTTCAATTCTATTTAATTATATTATAATATTATATATTTGACATTATGATATAAATATATTATAATAACTATATATATGCCAAAAGGAGGGTGCATGATGAAAAGACTTATATCTGTTATTATTGCAACAGCAATACTTCTCACCTGTCTGCCTTTTGCTTTTTCCGTTTCTGCTGCAGAATATGAACCGGGAACATATCTCGTCACAGCTACAGGGGGAGTACGGCTTTATGAAAATGCACAGCAGTCCCTTGATTTTGCTACCTCTGCTCCCGAGGGGGCATATCTGACTGTTATCAGAGTTTCTGACGGCTTCGGCTATACCATATATGATTCAGTTTACGGTTGGATCGACCTGACAAGCGGTGTCGAGTTCAAGGACAGCATGCCTGCCGTTACGGACAAGAATAAAATTGAGGGTGCAAGGGCTATTCACATCACCCGTGTGCCTGACAAGACAGTCTATGTTTCAGGTGAGGAATCAGCTGATATCACAGGTCTTGAGGTGTCAATCGTTTTTGACGATGAACAAGGCTCCATGATGCCTGTTACGGGCTATAAGGTTGCATTCCCCGACCTTATTGAAACGGGCAGAAAGAGTGTCACCGTTTATTACGGAGGCTTCAGCACCACCTTCGGCATTACTGTTGTCAGGGTTCCCGTTACGGGAATAATGGTGACAAAGCCTTCAAAAACAACATTCATCGAGGGTGAACCTGTTTCCTTTGACGGGCTTACCGTAACAGCTTATTTCAGTGACGGCAGAGACGGCGGAAAGGGAATTGTCCTTGATGAGGGAGAATACACTCTTTCAGGTGTTGCAGAGGGTGACACAACGCTTGCTCCCGGAACTTACGAAGTGACAGTAGAGTATATGTATCCCGAAATCACAGCCTCATTCCACATTTATGTTACAGGAAAGTCGGTCACATCACTGAAGCTTCTGAGGCTTCCCGCATCCCTGATACTCTATCAGGGACAGACCTTCAACACAGCTGATTTTGAGCTTTCAGCCACATATGACAACGGCGAAACGGAAATTATTAAGGATTTCGATATTGAATACGACAATATGCAGGTAGGCACAGGCTTTACTGCAAGAATATATTACATGGATAAGTATGTTGCATTTGAGTATTCCGTCCGTGAATTGTTTGAAGACGGAATTGAGCTCGGTGACACCTCCCGTGTGGGCAGTTATATTGACGAAGAAGTGAATTTCAGTCATCTTGAGGTCTATGTTGTTTACAACAGTGGTGAAAAGAAGCTGATTGAGGATTATACAATCACTCACGAAATAAACACTTCCGAAATCGGCACTTATCCCGTTACCGTAACATACGGTGAATTCAGAGCAACATTTGATTACACTGTTGCAAAACGCAATGAAACAAGAATCGGTGATATCAATGCTGACGGTAAGGTCAATGCGGCAGATGCCCGTCTTGCATTAAGAGGCGCCGCAAAGGTTGATGTCCTTGAGGGTGAAGCATTTTATGCTGCCGATGTGGACGCTGACGGAAAAATCACAGCAAAGGATGCAAGAAAGATTCTGCGTGTTGCTGCAGGACTGGAAACTTTTTAAATTATGACTAAAAAACAGGTTGCGTTAAATGCCGTCGAGGCACTGAAAAATGAATATCCCGATGCTGTATGCTCCCTTGTTGCAGGCAATCCCTTTGAATTGCTGATTGCGACAAGGCTCTCGGCACAATGCACCGATGCGAGAGTCAATCTCGTAACACCTGCCCTGTTTGAAAAATACAGGACACTTGAAGATTATGCACAGGCAGATGCCGATGATATCGCAGAAATAATACATTCCTGCGGCTTCTTCAGGCAGAAGTCCAAAGATATCGTTGGCATGGCTCAGAAGATTCTTTCTGATTTTGACGGAAAGGTTCCCGATAACATCGAAGATCTGACAACACTGCCCGGTGTGGGCAGAAAAACTGCAAACCTTATCTGCGGCGATGTCTACGGCAAGCCTGCAGTTGTTGCAGATACACATCTCATACGAATATCAAACAGACTGGGCCTTGTCGCAACAAAAGACCCCTATAAGGTGGAGCTTGAACTGAAAAAGCTGCTCCCGCCCGAAGAAAGCAATGATTTCTGCCACAGAGCCGTGCTTCACGGCAGGGCAATATGCGATGCAAGAAAGCCGAAGTGTGATATCTGTCCCATGACTCAGTTTTGTAAGAAAAAAATCTGATATTTATATATATTTGAAAGGAAGTTATACTATTGTCTTTTCTGACTAAAATTTTCGGAGATTACTCCACAAAAGAGCTCAAGAGAATACAGCCTCTGAAGGAGAAGGTTCTTTCTCTTGAAGAAGAATTCGGTAAGCTTACCGATGCCCAGCTTCAGGCAAAAACTCCTGAATTCAAAGAAAGACTTGCAAAGGGAGAAACTCTTGATGACATTCTTCCCGAAGCATTTGCAGCCTGCCGTGAGGCTTCATGGCGAGTTCTCGGCATGAAGCATTTCCCCGTTCAGATTCTCGGCGGTATCGTGCTTCATCAGGGCAGAATTGCTGAAATGAAAACAGGTGAAGGTAAAACTCTTGTTGCAACTCTTCCCGCATACCTGAATGCACTTTCAGGCAAGGGTGTCCACATCGTTACTGTCAACGATTACCTTGCAAGACGTGACTCAGAGTGGATGGGCAAGGTCTACCGTTTTATGGGTCTTACCGTCGGTCTTATCATTCACGGTGCAGACCATGACGAAAAGAAAGCCGCATATGATGCTGACATCACATACGGTACAAACAATGAAATGGGCTTTGACTATCTCCGTGACAACATGGTTCCTTACAAGGAAATGAGAGTTCAGAGAGGTCATAACTTTGCCGTAGTTGACGAGGTTGACTCAATCCTTATCGACGAAGCAAGAACACCTCTTATCATTTCAGGCAGAGGCGACCGTTCATCTGACCTTTACAAGCGTGCAGACGATTTCGTAAGAACTCTCCGTGAAAAGAGAATCAAGGAGCTCGATTCAAAGCAGGAAATCGAAGAAGTTGCAGACGAAAATGTAGATTTCATCGTTGACGAAAAGGCAAGAACAGCCACATTCACAAAGCAGGGTATTGCAAAGGCTGAAAGCTTCTTCAACCTTGACAACCTTATGGATGCGGAAAACCTTACACTTCAGCATCACCTCAATCAGGCTCTCAAGGCAAGGGGCGTAATGAAGAGAGATGTTGACTATGTTGTAAAGGACGGTCAGATTCTTATTGTTGACGAATTTACAGGCCGTATCATGCTCGGCAGACGATACAACGAAGGTCTTCATCAGGCTATTGAAGCAAAAGAAGGCGTAAATATCCGTTCAGAGTCAAAGACTCTTGCAACAATCACATTCCAGAATTATTTCAGACTGTATACAAAGCTTTCAGGTATGACAGGTACAGCCATGACCGAAGAAACCGAATTTCAGGAAATCTACGGTCTTGATGTTATTGCCGTGCCCACAAACAAGCCTCTTATAAGAAACGATATGCCCGATGTTCTCTACAAGACAGAGAATGCAAAGTTTGCAGCAATCATCGACCTTATCAAGGAATGTCATGAAAAAGGTCAGCCCGTGCTTGTAGGTACAATCAATATCGAAAAGTCAGAACAGCTCAGTAAGGTTCTCAAGAGAAACGGCATTGCTCATAATGTGCTCAATGCGAAGTATCATGACAAGGAAGCTGAAATTGTTGCTCAGGCAGGTAAATACGGCGCTGTTACAATCGCTACAAACATGGCAGGCCGAGGCACAGATATTATCCTCGGCGGTAATGCAGAGTATCTTGCAAAGGCTGAAATGCGTAAGATGGAGGGCATGACCGAGGAGCTTATTGCAGAAGCAACAGGCTTTGCCGAAACAGATAACGAGGAAATCCTCGAAGCAAGGAAAATATATACAGAGCTTGAAGCAAAGTTCAAGGATGAGATTTCAGGTGAAGCAGAGCAGGTAAGAGCTGCAGGCGGTCTGTTTATCATCGGCACATCAAGACATGAGTCAAGACGAATCGACAACCAGCTCAGAGGCCGTGCAGGCCGTCAGGGCGACCCCGGTACAAGCCGTTTCTTCCTTTCAGCTGAAGATGACATCATCCGTCTTTTCGCAGGTGACAGATTCTTCAATATCCTTGATACATTCAAGAGCGTGGGCGACCTTCCTCTTGATGCAAAAATGTTCTCAAAGACAATCGAAAATGCTCAGAGCAAGGTTGAAAGCAACAACTTTGCAGTGCGTAAGAATGTCCTTAAATACGACGACGTTATGAATATCCAGAGAGGCGTTATCTACAAGCAGAGAAATCAGGTGCTTGACGGTGTTGACCTTGACACAACAGTCCGTAAGATGATTATTGACAGTATTTCAGATGCAGTCAGCTTCTACTGTCCTAAGTCAAATAATGCTGAAGACTGGAATATTACAGGTCTTAAGAGCAAGTATGCATGGCTTCTCGGTGAAAACGAGCTTGAGAGTGAAACAGACAGCGGTGTAATTCTTGACCAGATGCTTTCTCTTGCAGAAGCAAAGCTTGATTCACAGAAAGAGAAGTATGGCGAGCAGATGCTCAAGGCTCTTGAGCACAAGGCACTTATCGAAAATGTTGATATGCGTTGGATGGATCATATCGATGCAATGGACCAGCTTAAGAGAAGTGCCGGTCTTAAGGCTTACGGTCAGAAGGACCCCGTTCTTGCATTCAGAGAAGAAGGCTCTGATATGTTTGAAGAGATGATCACAAACATCCGTGAAGGCACTGTTCAGTTTGTTCTCTGTGCTGTTCTCAAGAGTGAAGAGGATGTAAAGCGTGAGCAGAAAATGAAGCCCACGGAAACCAGCGGCGGTGACGGAAGCGAAAAGAATCGTCCCGTGAAGAAGGGTGAAAAGGTCGGCAGAAACGACCCCTGCCCCTGCGGCAGCGGACTTAAGTATAAGAAATGCTGCGGTAAAAATGCATAAACAGTAATTTATCGCGGAGCGATAAATTACTGAGTGATATATTTTCCTGCGGAAAATGTTATATATCCGTCTGTGACGGATGTGATATATTTGCTTCGCAAATGTGATATAATTTGCCTTCGGCAAATTGTTTCGGAAGCCCTGCGGGCTTGGATTTTATAATTATGCATTATGCATTTTGCATTGTGCATTATCCCGACAAATTCTGATTTTAACAAAAAACAGCACCTTCCTTCGGAGGGTGCTGTAAAATTTTAGTTCCAGATAATTGTCATTGTGAGACCGAGGCGCTGATAATTGATATCCTTTATAAAGCCGAGGTCAATCAGTGACTTTTCAAGTGCATCTGCCATTCCTGCATCGTCCATGAAAAAGCTTGCATGCATTGTCAGGTCACCGGGTGCAATCATGTCAAAGAGCTTGAAGCCTGTCAGCCACCAATGAGGCTCGGGGCCTCTTGTCATGTAAAGCTCATCGCCCTTGTAAACTGCAAATGACATTGTAATCATGTCTTCGTCGGGAACACATTTGTAGAAATTTTCTTCCTGTGTGGGCTCCTTATAATAGATACCCATTTCACCGCCGGTTGTGATACCGTATCTGCCCTTCCATATCTGAATCATCCAGTCCTTGTCGGCATAGTTGAACTTAAGACGCATTGTGTCGTAATACATGCCTGTGAAAGCAGCAGCGGCATCATAGAACGGTGTGAAGCCGAAGTTTCTCTGCCATGACTCTTCTTCAGAGTAGAAGATCTGCTGATTCTTGTCATAACGGAAGCCTGCAGCAAGAATTACCTCACCGACAGTTTTCAGAGGCTCTTCAAGACCTTCAAGTGATTTGTCATCTGTGACGGTGCCGTCTGTGACAACATGGAAGAAAGGCTTCTGACCTGCAGGTGTTGTCTGTGTTTCGACAGTCTGTGAATATGTATTTGCTTCAGCAAGGAAGTTTTCAACATAGCCTTCTGCTGCTGAAGTTGTTCTTTCAACGGATGTTGCCTCTGTTTCGGGCTGAGTTTTTATACTTGTTTCGGGGGGAGTATAAGTGATGTCCTCAACAATACCGTCTGCAGATGTGGGTTGTTTTTCAGAATCGCCCGTAATCAGCCATACTGCGGCTGCAATAAGAGCAACAACAATTACTGCAGCAACAGCCCATATCGCTGTACTTTTTTTTGTGTTCATTACCCGGCCTCCCGGAATTTATAATGCTTTTTTTTATTTCTGACCGATAAGATTCTTGGCATCGTCAACCCATGCTGCAAACACTTCAAAGGGGTACTGCTCAGCGGTGAAGCCGAGTGAGTATGCGATTCTCTGAGGAATCTGGATATTGTCTACTGTTTCACCGTCTTCGATGAATGTATCTGAGCCGTAAACAAGGAGAGGTACATCTGCTGCAGAGTGTGAGCCCTGAGTGAATGAGTAGGTACCGTCATCATTGAGAGTGATGTTGCCTGTTTCATGGTCAGCAGTTACAACAACGAGAGTTTCGCCGTCCTGCTGTGCATATTCAAGAACAAGTGCGATTGTTTCGTCAAACTCCTTGAGAGCTTCTGTCATACCTTCGTCGTAGTTGCTGTGTGAATGCTTGTCGATGTGTGCACCTTCAATCATAAGGAAGAAGCCTTCATCAGTGTCATCAAGAAGGTCAATTGCCTTTACTGCCATCTGTGAAAGAGTGGGAGTTTCAGCGTCAGCCTGCTCATCTGTCCATGTGCTGTTGTCAAACTGAGCAAAGCTGCGTGAGCCTTCCTCAAGTGCCATCATTTCTGAATATGTCTTTACAAATGTAAAGCCGTTTTCTTCACATGTTTCCTTTGACACGTACTCTGATGTGCCACCCCAGATAAGGTCGAAATCAGATGCCATCTGCTGTGTGTCGATATCCCATGTGTTTGTTCTTGCAAATGTATGAACAGAGAAGCCGCCGGGAGTTGCACCTGATGTGAGGTCTGTTGTGACAATACCTGTCATCATGCCGTTTTCCTCGCAGAGCTCAGTAAGGCTCTTGGGATGGCTTTCTGCGTTAAGAGGGTCATACATATAAACACCGAGAGCACCGTTGTATGTTCTTACACCGCATGCAAGAGCTGTAGCACCTGCTGCACTGTCTGTAACAGAGCTGCTTGCTGAACGTGTTCTTGAACGGCCTGTGTACTCAAAAGTGTCCATTGTAAGCTCAATGCCGAGCTCGTTCTTTGTTTTTTCAAGATGGTTGGGGCCCATACCGTCACCGATAAGGTAGATGACATTCTTGACATTGTCATAATCCTCGGGAGCTCTTTCGGGAGCAGGAGCAACTGCTGTGCCGAAAAGTGCTGAAATTGACATGAAGAGAGATGTCAGCATAGCGATGGTGGGCTGTAAGAATTCTCTGATCATAGTAAGCATAAAATTTTCCTCCGTAAAATATCAGAAATTATCAATAAGAATATAATAACATCATAATGTGAATATTTCAAGTGTTATTGCTTATTTTAATCAACAATCGGACAGGGAAATGTGACATCTGACAGCCCGAGAGCCTCAAGGATTTTCTTAGGAATTTCGATGTTATTTATCCTTTCACCGTTTTCAATAAAGGGATAATGAGTCTTGCTGTATGCCCTGACGGGGACTTTTACCGAGGTGTGGCTCCCCGATGTCATTATGTAGGTACCGTCATCCTGCAGGGTGACACCGCCTGTTTCATGGTCGGCAGTCACAACTACAAGTGTACTTCCGTCTGCTCTGGCAAATTCCAGTGCCTTTTCAACAGCATTGTCGAACTCACAAAGAGCTTCCGCAGCACCTTCTTCGTCCTCATTGTGGGACTTTTTGTCTATATGTGCACCCTCAACCATGAGAAAGAAGCCCTTATCACTTGTGCTGTCAAGGAGCTCAATCGCTTTTTCTGTCATCTGTGACAGTGTGGGGGTGTAGCTGTTTTTGTTATAGGTGTGATATACGCTTGAAGTGAACATTCCGTAGCTTTTTTCGTTACCTGTCAGAGCGTTCATTTCGTTTATGGTGTCAATATACACATAGCCCTTTTCTGTGACCTGTTCTTCTGTCAGTGTGCCGTCCTCTCTGCCCCACATGATGTCAAATCCTGTTTCAATCTGCTGGGATGTGATGTCTTCATGGTTGCTCCGGCTGCTTGTGTGAGCAGTAAAACCGCCGGGGGTTGCACCTGAAAGCTCGTCTGATGTTATGACACCTGTTTTCAGTCCGTTTTCCATGCATATCTGTGTAATGCTTTTTGCCGGTATAAGGTCACCGTTTTCATCGGGGAACATTCCGATAACACCGTTGTTTGTCTTCATGCCTGTTGCAAGGGCCGTTGCACCTGCAGCACTGTCTGTTTTCATTGAGCTGGCTGAGTATGTCATCGCATAACCCTGCTGAGGCATGGTATTCATGTTCAGGGAAACATTGTACATCTGCTCGGTCATTGCAAGGTGGTTTTCACCCATACCGTCACCTATCATGTATATTACATTTCTGATTCTGTTGCCTGTCGGTATTCCGAAAAATGAAGACAATGCAAGAATGAATGACATGAGTGCCGATAATATTTTTATTATGGTAGCTTCCATATTATTTCTCCTCTCCGGGCATTATTCAGCACTTTATCTTGTCATAGTTACAGATAAATCTGTTGAATTCGCTGATTATTTTCTCAACTCCGCCTTCGGAATTGCTTTCTGCATTGAACGGGAGAATAGGGTCATGTACACTCATTCTCAGAAGCATCCAGCCGTCACCGTGCTTTTTATCAAGGGAAACACGAAGCCCCTCATGGTTATCATCGGCAACTGTCCAGCCTTCACGGTCTTCCGCATAAACGGCAAAATCGTCAATGACCTTCTGACCGTATTCTCTGAAATCATTTTCAAGAATTCTGAATCTGATTTCCCTTTCTTCAAGGGGAATGGGCAGGTCTGCTATAAGGTCGGCAATTGTTTTTCCTTCCTTACGGAGCTTTACGAGCATAATTATGATTTTTGTGATAAGATAAGCACCGTCGTCAAGGAAATAGTTTTCTCTCAGTGCGGCATGTCCTGATGTTTCCATCGCAAGGGGAGTATTGATGCCCAGACTGTTGAGGCGGAGTGCTTCATTGATGACATTTTTGTAGCCTCTTTTAAATCTGAGATGCTTTCCGCCGAGAATATTTTCAATGAAATATTTAAGTCCGTCACTTGTTACGGAGTCTGTTACGATTGTGCCTCCGGGATTGTCCTGAAGTGCGATTGCTGCAGCAAGGGCAATGAGAGCGTTACGGTTGATTTCTTTTCCTGAAGAGTCAACACATGCACTGCGGTCAACGTCTGTGTCAAATATTACGCCGAAGTCAGCACCTGAACTGATTACGGCATTGGAAATGCTCTCCATTGCCTGTGCATTTTCAGGATTGGGTGCATGATTGGGGAAGCTTCCGTCGGGGTCAAGATAAAGACTGCCTGTAATATCGGCACCGAGCTTTTCGAGGACATCGGTTGCATAGAAGCCTCCTGCACCGTTGCCTGCATCGGTCACAATGTGAAGTCCTTCAAGAGGCTTTTCATAATTGTCTGCATTGATGCCGTCGCATATCATTTTACGGAGTATTCCTGCATATTCAGACATATAATCTGTTTTTATGCTGTTGTCTGCAGCTTCAATGTCCGATACATCGGCATTTTCGGCAAAGGTCAGGATACTTATGATGTCTTCATCTTCAAATCCGCCGTCCTTTGTGAAAAATTTCAAGCCGTTCTTGTCGTAGGGATGATGGCTTGCAGTTATCTGTATTGATGCCGTACAGCCTGCAGTTACGGTTGTCATGAACATAGCAGGAGTTGAAGCAAGAGAGCAGTCAAGCACCTTTATTCCGTAATGACACAGCACCGTGACAACAGCCTTTCTGATTCTCTCTGCCGAAAGACGGGAGTCATGGCCCACGGCAACTGTCATTTCACAGGGGGAAAGACCTGTTTTTGCTTCTGTTACACGGACAAAGCCTGCAGTAATTTTCTTTACGGCGTCATCGGTAAGGTTTGTGTTTTCACCTATTGCAGTACCTCTGATGTCGGTACCGCTTTTGAGCTTCATTATTGACATTCAGTCACTTCCTCAGGATTCAGGGTTTTCGTTTATATCAATATCTCCGCCTGCGGGCTCATCGTTATTGTTGCCCGTGTCGGCTGTTGTGGTTTCTGGTTTGGTAGTGGTTACAGGCTGAGTTGTAGTTTCGGGAACTGTTGTAGTCTCAGGCTGAGTTGTGGTTTCGGGAACTGTTGTAGTCTCAGGTTCTGTTGTTGTTTCGGGAACAGTTGTTGTTTCAGGCTCGGTCGTTGTTTCCTGAATTGTGGTCTGAACCATCGTTGTGTTGCCGATGTCTGCAACGGTGCCGTCGTTGTCGTTCTGTCTGTTGTTGCCCTGGATTGCAAGTACGACTGCAACCGTACCGCCTATGATCATGAGAAGTGCAACGATAGCCGTGAGAACCTTTACTGTGGGAGACATGCTCTCAAAGAATGATTTTTCAGGAGGGGGAGCAGGCCTTGCATATTTTGTTGTTACATAATTTTCGCTTTTTCTTTCAGTCGGAAGGTTTATGTATGATGTAGCTGCTCCCGATACATCTTCACTGTTTTTGTTTGATGCAAGACAGTTTATACCTGTTCTTGCTGTCACACCTGAAGCGATATCGTTGGGGATAACAATGCTGTCAGCCATTGTGGTGAGAACATCGGGCATGAATATAACAATTCCTGCGCAGTCATAGCCGATTTCGGAGTACTTGTGCTCTTCTGTTTCAAGACGGATGTGTGCCTTGTAGAGTCTGTTTCTGACAGCCATGAGTGAAATGTGCTCACATGATGCTATTTCATTGAATTCAAAGCCGCAGAAATAGTACAGCAATGTTGCAATACGGAGCTTCAGCGGTAAATCGGAAATGATTGAATCAACCGTCTGCATCATATCTTCGGAGATATCAATTCCGTCGGGGAATTTTACCATTTCATCAGAATCACGGCTGAGAATAGAATCAATATTATTTCCGGCAGGTGAATCAGTGTCGAGATAGTCACCGAATGCTTCGGGTTGGTTTTCTGCAAGATACCGTCTGCAATTTGTAAAAAGTGCGGTGTATATCCATTTTTCATATTTATCGGCACTTACGGGAGCTGAAGACTGAAGATATATAAACGAAAAAAATTCAACAGTCATTTTTTTTGCAAGACTCTTGCTTTTCAGGAGCTTGCAGAAGAGAAAATAGACCTTTTTTTCATACATTTTATAGATTTCGGCAAAGGATTCCCTTGAACCGTTTTTGATGTTGGAAAGTAACAAAGATAATTTGCGATATTCTGAACTTGTCATGTTATCATCCTCCACAATAATTATATACCTATTTTATAAAAAATTCAATAATTATTTATATGCAAAAAGAAATATATACTTGAATTGCAGTGAAATATAAATTATAATGGAAACAGTAATTTGTCGAACCAATTAACAATGTACAATGTACAATTTACAATCGTGCAGTTGTAGCGATACAGGCGGTTATCGCAAATCATTGTACATTGTAAATTGTTAATTGATAAATTCTGATTCAGGTGGTGTTTCTATGTCCGAGGCTCCGGCTCAGCAGTCGAGAGTTGACAAACAGCTCGAACAGCAGAATAAATTTTATCTTTCTCCCAAGGAAATGGCATCATATATCCTTTCAGGTGTCGGTGATAAGAACTGGGAAACCTTCAACGGTGCAAACTCTGACTTCTATTACAGAACAATCATCGGAGCAGAGGCTGCAACGCTGAGTACGGCAAGTGTTATCTGTACCTTTGCAGACACCTTTGATAATGCTATTTCAGGTCCTATAATCGACAGAACAAGGACAAGATGGGGCAGAGTGCGTCCATTCCTTGTGCTTACACTGCCTTTGTGGATAATTGCAAACTTTATGCCATGGATTCTTCCCACGGGCATTCCGCAGATTGCATACCTTGCAATATTTGCCGTGCTTTATTACATAGGCTCTATTGCGAATTCATTCTATAATCCTGCATATTCGGCATTGCTTTTTAATCTTACACCGAATGTAAACGAGAGAAACAGACTCATTGCAGCGGACACTTATGTTGACCTTTTCGGTGTGTGGATTCCCTCACTGTTCCCGTTTCTTATTGACTTTATGCCCGAATCGGTGCCCAGACAGTCAATCTATATCGGCGGTGCTGTTTTCTTCATTGCACTTGTAATTATATTCAGAATTTTCGGCTTCTTTACTCTTCGTGAAAGAATGCCTCTTGCTTCAAGGCAGGAAATGAATGAAGTGAGTGTCTGGAAATCAATCAAGATTGTTGCAAAGTGTCAGCCCATGTGGATTCTTCTTATAAAGGGCTTTTTTGAAGTGGGCAGAGGTGTCAGCTCACGAGTACAGAATGACTTCTGGCTCAATTGCTTCGGTAAGGTTTCTTACAGCACAATAACAAGCCTTTTCACAGGTCTTCCCTCATACTTTGTGCTTCCTCTTGCACCGAAGCTTACAAGGAAAATGGGCCTTAAGAACTTAGGCTCGCTCAGCTATGCTGTAGGAGGTATTTCATATCTTGTAATGTGGGCTATCGGCTACAATCCCTTTGGTGAAGAGCATCTTGTGCTGAACCTTATCTATATTACAATCATGCTTACCTTTGCAGGCTCATTCAACAGTGTGCAGAGATACTGTAACACTGCTCTCACAGGTGACATGTATGACTATGTTGAATGGAAAACAGGTATCAGAAACGAGGGTATCATGAGTGCCGCAATGGGTTATATCAACCTTATTGTAAATCAGGTTTCAACACTCCTCAGCGGCGGACTTATCACCATGCTCGGTATTAAGTCAAAGTACATGGGCGGTAAGCTTGTAAGACAGACCGATCCTGTAATGCTCCGCAATATCTGGGGTCTGTTTGCTCTTTCAATCGGACTGGGCAGAACAATTGAGGCTGTACTTCTTCTTTTCTTCAAGGTTCACGGCAAGACAAGAGAACAGATGATGCAGGACCTTGCAAAGACGAGGGCTGCAAAAATCGTTGACGGCAGCGGAGAAACGGCAGAACAAGAATAAAATTTTATTCTTGTATATTCGTTGGAAACAATGGCAAAAATAATATTGCCGGCAGAAATCCAACGGAGCGTGATAAAATATGGAAATCAGAAGAGGCGACATATATTACGCCGATCTGAGTCCCGTCATAGGCAGTGAGCAGGGCGGCGTACGGCCTGTCCTGATTGTGCAGAATGATGTCGGGAATAAATACAGTCCGACTGTTATAGCGGCAGCAATAACCAGCAGGAAGTTCAAGACTCAGCTGCCTACACACATAAGTGTTCATGCTGATGAGTGCGGTCTTGCAAAGGATTCAATTGTCCTCCTTGAACAGGTCAGGACTCTTGACAAGCAGAGACTTCGTGAAAGAATGGGCAGTCTTGATGACTGTGAAATGTCGAAAATCAACCGTGCACTACAGGTGAGCTTCGGACTGAATTTTATATGAATTTACTTAAAAGAAGGGTTGCGGAAAATGGCTTTCTGCAATCTTTTTTTATTGTTGACAAAGGATGTTTTATGGTATAAAATGGATTTATAAAATCAGTTGAGGTGTGAATTATGGCTTATTGTATGAAATGCGGTAAGGTAATTGATGATGATAAAAAGTATTGTGATGAGCATTCTCCCGAGAACTCCAACAGTCAGCAGATTATGCCGAATGTAAGTTTTGTTGCGGGAGAGAATCAGAAGGATGTGGATTTTACTGTTGATGCAAACGGCACAGTTGCTGCTCAGTTCAGCGGTGCTCCCGTTCAGAATAATTATGCAGCCCCTGTGAAGAAAGCACCCTTATGGATGTTCCCCCTGGGAGCTCTTGCTGCTGCAGCGGCAACAGCCGTTCTTTCAGGTATCGGTTCTGCAATTCTTCAGGCTATTATATGGGAAATAGATTTTGCTGATTCCGAGTTCCTGATATATCTTTTCAACGGGCAGATAATCCCGACAATTGTTTTCTTTGTGCTTGTTTTCGGCACAGTGATTCTTTATAACAACAGTTGCAGGAAGAACGGTCTTGAAGATTCTGTTATGCCTGTATATTACGGCGGTATTTTCTATGTATGCAGAACAGTCACTGCTATTGTCGGCGGTCTTCTGTCTTCTGTCACATGGCTTGTGCTGAGCATTATCAGTGAAGTTTCATACCTTCCTTTTGAATATTATGATGCCTACGGAGTTATTAATGGTATTGCAGCTTTTATAAACGGAATTCTGTTTATTGTTGCAACATTCTTTGTATTCACATTCATTCACAAAAAGCAGACAAAAAAATAATCTGTCAGTGACAGATTATCTTCTGAAGTATCATTGTGATTACAAAAAGCACGGGCTGATGTCCGAGATAAATAAAAAGTGAATATCTGCCGATTGCAGGCAGAACGGGAATTTTCGCATTGTAGAACCAATGCGGAAATTTTTTTGCCTTTATGAAATATCCGATTGCCGTACCTGTCATGAAAACAAAGAACCAGGGCAATAAAGGGAAATAATCATAACTGATAAAAGCTTTGGTGTGAAATCCCAGTATCCACAGCTTGTCGGACTCGGCAGTGACAGTGCTTACAATGTGCTGTGAAAGGAATGAGAGCACAAGAAACAGTATAAGCAGAATCCCCTGAGGGAGTCTCTGCCACAGCTTTTGAGTCAGACCGTAAAATATCATGCAGACTGCAAGAAGATGAAGCACGCCGAAAATGATAGGCATACCGACGGCATAGGTCACTCCGGTGACAACACCTGCAACAGTAAGAGTAAATAATCCTCTTTTCAGATTTCCTGATGAAAAGTTTGATGATATTCCTGAAAGGCAGATGAATACACCTGCAAAAAATAATTGAAGCACATCGAAAACAGGGTTGTGAAAAAGCCATACGGGAGCATCAAGAAACTGCACTGCATCATAAAGAAAATGATGGGCAACCATCAGCACTATTGCAAGTCCTCTGAGTGCATCAAGAAGCTCAATGCGTTTTGATTTGTCTTTTTTTATAAGCTCCATTATTTATCGATATCCATTTTCATTCTGCTGAATTTCTGTCCCCATGTATTTGCCCAGCTTTCGCAATAGACCTTGTAGTAGGATACATTGTTTTTCTTTCTGTAGCCTTCAAAGAAGTTGCACCAGATTGCAGAGGGGAGTGCAATGACAATGTAGTAAAGAGGACCGAGAAGAAGACACTGCCATGTGTGACCGTATTCATGGATACGGGTGTTGTATGTCCATTTTTTACTCTTATGCTGGTCTTTCATGAAAATGAAGAGTCCGAGGGAGAGTCCGCCCTGATTCCATGGAAGATATACGATGTATGAATAGCCGAATTTCTGCCAACGGCGTCCTTTTATCTTTGTGCAGATAAGGAATGCGATTGCGCCCACAAGGTTGACGGGCAGACCCCATGTCCACTGCACAAGGTAAAAGAGGAAATCAAGAATTGTGTTTTTTGCGTTTTTCTCCTTTTTATCGGGAGATTTTTTTGTTATGTCAATCATTGTTTTCATCCGTTTCCTGTTTTTTTCTCAGAATTATGTATTTTCCTTCTTCATCAGTTTCAAGGGTGTAGCCGTTCGGGTCACTCTTTCCGAGCCATGTGTTTTCAAGTTTCTGACCTGAGATAAGCTCAAACCGTTTTACCTGCTCTTCAGTCAGGCATACGCTCCCGTATTTATGCTTTGTTGCAACGGCTGCACGTATCATTGTGTGGTCGTCCTTTGTCATACGGAAATTACGCAGGAGAATAAGTGAAATAATTGCAGCTGCGATGGGAATAACTGCGACACATATTCTGACGCCCGTTATTGCACTGTCAGTCTGCGCAAAAAGACTGCCCGTTGTTTTTTCAAAAAGTGTTACTTCATCACCAGTAACAAGACCGAAGCCTTCGAGGGTAAAGCCTACAAGAGCTGCCATAACACCGCTGATGCTTTTCTTGATAAGAGTGCTGAATGTGGAAATTACGCCCTCTCTGCGTCTTCCTGTAATCATTTCGTCAACGTCTGTAAGGTCAGGAAAAATATTTGTTGAAACAAAGCCGAGACCTGACATTCCGAAGGGGTAGAGCACCATGCTCAGCATCATAAGAATTGTCCAGAGGGGAGAGGTTCCGCCCGATTTCATGATAAGACCTATTGCAAGACCTGCAACCATGAGGGGAGTGACAATGTTGCCGCATTTCTTCTTGCCGTGCTTCATTGTCAGACCGTAATTGAGGGGGAATGCCGCTGCCTCTGCAACACCTGCAACGGCATTGTAGAGCGCATAGCCTGAGTACTGATTTGCAAGATATTTGATATAATAAACCTTTGAGTTTGCATAAAAGCCTGTAGCGAACTGATAGGCAAGGCTCATGAAGAAGTATTGTCTGAATGATTTGTTTTTAAATACAAGAACATATTCTCTGATGATATATTTTATGTCAAGAGGCTCGTTCTTTATATGAAGTGAGCTCGGTTCCTTTGTTTTTGAATATGTAAGGAAGACTGCAAGGGAGAAGAATGCGGACAGCACAATACCTATGATAAGGAACGGCATTTTTGTTTCTGAGCTCAGATTGTCGCCTGCGCCGAAAAGAGCAAGAATGACAACCACAATGCCGAATGCAGGAACCATGCCCGCTGAGTTGAAAAGGTAACCCACGGAATTGTACTGTGTTCTCAGGTTATACTCGGGTGCAAGCTCGGGAAGCATTGCTGTGTGGGGAACACTTATTATCGTGTAAGCCGTTTTGTAGAGCATGTATATGAGTGTGAAGTAGAGAATTGCCGTTGACGGGTTTTCTTTGCCGTTGAGTCCGAAGGAGTTCCACAGCAGAGTATAGGACAGAAACATCAGAGGCATGCCCCACAGGAGATACCGTCTGTGTTTTCCCGTTTTTGAACGGGTTCTGTCGGTTATAATACCCATGACAGGGTCTGTGACTGCATCCCATACGGTTGCGATCATGACAACAAGACCTGCCTGCCTGAGAGAGATATTTACAACGTCTGTAAGGAAAACGGTGAAATACATGCTGATGATGTATCCTGCACCGCCGAGATACATGTTTGCATAGCTGTAGTTTATCATCGGCAGAATTGTGGTTTTGAAATCACCCTGAACGCCGACAAGCTTCTTTAATTTTTCACCCATTCTTTTCACACATCCCTGTGTTGTTAATTGCTGATTTTTCTCAGCTTGCTGATGTCTGTATCAACATAGACATAGTTTTCGATGTAATTGATGATGTCTTCGTCATTGTCCGAGAAGAAGCATAAATCTATTGATGCCTGAGGCATGAAACCGCCTTTTACACAGTTTTCAAGCATAGCACGCAGAGGCTCAAAATATCCGTTTACATTATAAAGCACAAGAGGTTTTTTGCTCTGACCGAGCTGCTTCAATGTGATAATTTCAAAGAATTCCTCGTATGTGCCGATACCTCCGGGCGTCGTGATGAATGCATCAGCCATGTCGTCCATAATCTGCTTTCTCTGACGCATTGTGTCTGTTCTTATCATTTCGTTGCAGTCTTCAAAAAGAATACCGTCAACATTGAAAAACTTCGGAACAACACCCGTGATTTTTGCATTCTGTGAGAAGAAGCCTCTTGCAGCAGCACCCATAAGACCGTTTGCACCGCCGCCGAAAACAAGAGAATGGCCTCTTTTTGCGAGAGTTTTTGCAAACTCCTCTGTTCTTTCAATGTAGTTTCTGTCAATATCGTTGCTCGCTGAGCCGTAAATACAGATGTTCATAAAAGCACCTTCTTTGTAGATTTGTAAATCAGAATTTGTCAAGCCAATTAACAATGTACAATGTACAATTTACAATCGTGCAGTTGTAGCGATACAGGCGGTTATTGCAAATCATTGTACATTGTAAATTGTAAATTGTTCATTGAAAGACCTCGACAAATTATTGTTAAATGTCAATTTCACTATAATTATGAATATATACATCAACAAGCTCTTTCAGCTCGTCGGTTTTTTCTTCGCTTTTGTCATAGATGCCGACCACCTTGTAGCCGTTTTTCTTGGCTGTTGTGGCTGCATAAAGTGCATCCTCGAAAATCCATGTTGTTTCCTTGTCTGTGCCGAGAGCATCAAGCACCACATCATATACCTTCGGTTCGGTTTTTGCTGCACCTACGGTGTATGTGGACAGAATGACATCAAAATAGTGAAGCATATTGTATTTTTCAAGAACTGCTTCAAGGGCAGGCTCACCCGTTGCTGTTGCAATGCCCATTTTTACACCCTTTGCCCTGAGCTTTTCAAGAAATTCAATAATATCATTCTTAGGTTCTGTATCTGCAAGATACATTTCCTTGATAAGCTCAAAAAACTTTGCAAAAAGCTCCTCGTGAGTTTCTCTGAGACCGAATCTCTCCTTTGCAAGAATGATTGATTCTCTCAGATAAAGCCCTCTGAAGGCTTCTTCGTCTTCTTCATTCAGAACAAGACCGATTCTGTCAAAAAATTTATAGCGTATTCCTTTCCATACATGCATTGAGTCGAAAAGTGTGCCGTCAAAATCAAAAATTGCGCCTGTGATGTTCATTGTTTCTCTCCCTGATATAGTCTATACTTATTATATACAAAAAAGAAGCGGAATGCAACATTGCACTCCGCCTGAAAAATATTTTTTTGAATTACTGCATCATGCTTGCGATTTCTGCAGCGAAATCGTCCTGCTTCTTTTCGATGCCTTCGCCCTTTTCAAAACGAACATACTTAGCAACGCTGATTTCTGCGCCGAGAGCCTTTGCAACTGATGCAACATAGCCCTTTACATCGCCTTCAAAGAGGTCTGAACGAACGAATGCCTGTTCAAGAAGGCAAACTTCCTTGATCTGCTTTGAGATACGGCCTGAAACAAGACCGCCGAAGATCTTGTTTTCAACGATTTCAGCCTTGTGTGAAACTGCAAGCTCCACAAGAGTTGCATATGCTTCCTTTGAAATGAAGTTTACGAAGTTCTTTCTCTGCTTCTGGTCAAGACCCTGGTAAACAGTGATGTCTTCGTCGCTCCACTTCTTGCTGTCGATAGCTTCGTTGATGAGGCTTGTAAGGATGGGCATGGGAAGTGAATCAGGCTTGTTGAGAGCGCTGTCAACTGTGATTGATTCCATCTTAGCAAGTTCTTCTGCTGAGATGTCAGCCTTGCAGAGGTATTCGGGGTTCATAGCTGCAACCTGCATAGCGATGTTTTTACCCATTTCTGCAAATTCTGCCTTAGCAGCTGTGTCTGCATCTGTGTCGAATGCTACGATAACACCAACTGAACCGCCAGCATGGATGTATGTTGCTGTATGACCTTCAACAACAGCAAATCTTCTGACCTTCATGTTTTCACGAAGAGCAAGGAAAACTTCCTGAACTTCTTCTTCAACAGTCTTGTCTGAATCTACTGCCTTTGTAGCAAGGAGAGCTTCAACATCAGCGGGCTTTGCTGCAAGAACAGTCTTTGCAACCTTAGCTGAAAGCTCAACGAAGGGAGCGCCCTTAGCAACGAAGTCTGTTTCACAGTTAAGCTCTACAAGAGCACCTGCTGTTGCATCTGAACATGCTGCAACAATGCCTTCAGCAGCAACACGGCTTGCCTTCTTGGCAGCTGATGCAAGACCCTTTTCTCTGAGAATATCAATAGCCTTGTCGATATCACCGTCTGTTTCAACAAGAGCCTTCTTACAATCCATCATACCAACGCCTGTCTTCTCACGAAGAGCCTGAACGTCTTTAGCTGTAAATGCCATTATAAATTCCTCCGATTTGATAATTTTTTTAAAAACAAGCCCGCACTTTAAATTGTACGGGCTTAGAATAATTGAAATTATTCAGCAGCTTCTTCTACTACAACTTCTTCAGCTGCAGCTTCGGGAGCACTCTGTTCACCCTGTCTGCCTTCGATAACAGCGTCAGCCATTGCACCTGCGATGAGCTTAACTGCACGGATAGCGTCGTCATTACCGGGGATTACATAATCAACTTCGTCGGGGTCGCAGTTTGTGTCTACGATTGCAACGATGGGTATACCGAGCTTCTTAGCTTCAGCAACAGCAATTCTTTCCTTTCTGGGGTCAACGATGAACATTGCTGCGGGCATCTTCTTCATTTCTGTGATACCGCCGAGGAACTTTTCGAGCTTTTCAATCTGGAGCTTGAGCTTAGCAACTTCCTTCTTGGGAAGAAGATCGAATGTGCCGTTTTCTTCCATAGCCTTGAGCTGTGCAAGTCTTCTGATTCTGAGCTTGATTGTTGTGAAGTTTGTGAGCATACCGCCGAGCCATCTTGCGTTAACAAAAGGCATACCGCAACGTTCTGCTTCTTCCTTAACAGAATCCATAGCCTGTTTCTTTGTACCTACGAAGAGGATATCTCCGCCATCTTCTGCTACCTGACGAACGAACATGTAAGCATCTTCGAGCTTCTTAACTGTTTTCTGAAGGTCGATGATGTAGATACCGTTACGCTCTGTGAAGATGTAAGGTGCCATTTTGGGGTTCCATCTTCTTGTCTGGTGACCGAAATGTACACCGGCTTCAAGAAGCTGTTTCATTGATACTACTGACATTTTTTTTGCCTCCTTTTATTTAACCGCCGCAGCCGTCACTTCTGCATAAAACATCGTTGATGCAGGAATATGCAAATGGACTGCGTGAGTTTTAGCCTGTAAATTATATCATATGTTTTTCCATATTGCAATAGAAAAACAGAGAAAAATTGCCTTTTTTTATTGCTGTCTTTTATTTAAATTAAACAACGGGGATGACAAATCAGAATTTATCGGGATAATGCAGAATGCAAAATGCAGACTGCACAATTATAAAATCCAAGCCCGAAGGGCTTCCGAAACAATTTGCCGGAGGCAAATTATATCACATTTGCGAAGCAAATATATCACATCCGTCACAGACGGATATATCACATTTTCCGCAGGAAAATATATCACTGCAGTAATTTATCGCTCAGCGATAAATTAC
>JAFUIY010000005.1 GCA_017473925.1 Clostridia bacterium
CTCAATGGGTGCTTCTCATCTTGTTTCTGTAAGTAAGTTCAATAACCCCAATTCTAAGTATTCAGGCTCAGATGGCAACTCATGGCCCGTTGCTGAGTTTACATTCGCAGGTACAGGCTTTGACCTTGTCAGCCTTATCAGCAAGGAAACAGGTGCAATTGAAGTCAGGGTCTTTGATGCAGACGGCAAGAAGGTTTATGACTGGATTGTTGACACATACTACGGCTACACATACACAGACGGTAAGTGGGTTGTTGCTGCTGATGATAATGTACTTTATCAGATTCCCGTAATCGGCAGAACAGACCTTCCTTACGGCACATACACCGTTCAGGTTATTCCCACATACACATCACGTCTTGACCATCAGAAGGACGATTCATATGACTTCTATCTTGATGCTATCCGTGTATATAATCCCATGAGCAGCAGCGATATTGATGCAGCAACTGTATATCTTAACAACGGTGAATATGTTGTATCACATCAGGCAATCAGAGACATTCTTGTTGATGCTAAGTCTTTCGGCGATGTAAACACAAACCAGGTTATTTATATCAATCCCGGTGTTCCCGAAGGTACATTCGAGCAGTATTCAAAGGCAGGCCCCAAGAATGAAGTTTACCTTGCAAAGGGTCAGTCAATAGCATTCAATATGGAAGTTTCAGGCTTCAAGCCCACATCAGTTCAGATAAGTGCTCATGCAGTTGACGGTACAGCAGGAATGAAGGTTGTTTCAGGCTCAAGCTATTCAAACACATTCTCAATGACTCATAAGACAACACTTTACTACAGTGTTCCTTTCACAGCTGCAGATTACTGGATAGATAACGGCAACGGAACCTATACTCTCAAGAATCCCGTTGTTATCTCAAATACAGGAGACGGTCTTCTTTCACTTTGTAACATCAAGGTTACAACAAATGAAATGGCATCTGTTGAACCTCTTATGTTTATGATGAGCGATGAAGACTTTGATACAGCTGTAAATTCAGCAGCAATTGCTTCAACACTTTCTGCTGATGACGGTGCATTGTTCGTACCGGATGATATGGTTTCAGGTACAGACGCTGATGTAGTTGCAACAGGTGAGGATGTTCTTGTTACTATCAATACTTCTGCAGAGGTTCATGCACTGACAGTAAACGGTGTTAATGCAACTCTTGTTTCAGTCAATGAAGACGGTTCAAAGACATGGAACTACACATACACTGCAGACAGCAGAGGAGAGCAGACATTCACTCTCGTTGCTTACAATGCAGACGGCTTTGCTTCTGAGGAAACAACCGTAACAGTTGATGTTCAGTCGAAAATTGAGATTTTCTTCAACAAAGTTTCAAACTTCTTCAGTATGATTGTCGAATTCCTTGACAAGCTTTTCTCAAACTGATAGAATTATATCGGCATCCTTAACGGGTGCCGATGTTTTCTTTTTTTGCAGGTGATTTTATGTCAGATATCAAAACGAAAATTGTTGATTTTGCAGGAAAGGTTTATGCAAAATTCGGCTCGGTTGCTCAGGAAAAAACTGAGCGTGCCGCTGCCGAAAAAACTTATACAAGGGAAATGCAGTCTGCTTTGCGCCGTGTTGCAGCAGAGGGTGCCGTGCTTCTCCATAACGACGGTCTTCTGCCACTTGCCGAGAATACAAAAATTTCCCTTTTCGGGCGAGTACAGTATAACTGGTTTTATACAGGGTACGGCTCGGGCGGTGATGTTAACAGACCTTATGCTGTCAACCTCATTGACGGTATAAGAAGCTGTGACAAGCTCACTCTTAACGAAGACCTTGCCGTAGTATATGAAGAATGGTGCAAAGAGAATATTATAAATGATTCGATATGGGGTATGTGGCCCCGTTTTTACCCTGAAATGCCCCTTGATGATGAAACGGTTGATTCGGCAAAGAGTTCTTCCGACTGTGCTGTTGTTGTAATCGGCAGGTCATCGGGTGAAGATAGGGAAAATGTTCTCGAAAAGGGAAGCTTCTATATCACAGATGAGGAAAAAGAGCTTCTTGACAAGGTTACAGGTGTCTTTGATAAAGTCGTTGTGCTTCTTAATATCGGCAGTGTTATCGATATGTCATGGCTTAAGCGTTATGAAGGAAAAATTGGTGCTGTAATGATTGTATGGCAGGGTGGTATGGAAAGCGGAAATGCCGTGGCAGACCTTCTTTGCGGAAATGTCTGTCCCTGCGGAAGGCTAACTTCAACAATTGCTCAGGGCTTTTCTGATTATCCCTCATCACGGAATTTCGGCGGTAAGGATTACAATTTCTACACGGAAGACATTTATGTGGGCTACCGTTTCTTTGAAACATTTGCAAAAGGAAGAGTTATGTATCCTTTCGGCTACGGTCTGAGCTATACATCCTTTGATTATTCATCAGAAAATGTTCAGTCATCCGATAAGGGCTTCAGCTTTGATATCAATGTGAAGAATACGGGAAAAACCGCAGGTAAGGGCGTTTATCAGCTTTATCTTAAAAAGCCTGCCGGTGTGCTCGGCAACCCTGATAGAGAGCTTGTTGCATTCGGAAAAACAAAATGTCTTGAAGCAGATGAAAATCAGACACTCAGTGCAGATGTCTCATTGTATGCACTTGCATCATACGATGAAAACGGAAAGACAGGCTTTGAGTCAGCTTACATTATTGAAAAAGGTGAATATGAGTTTTATCTGGGTGAAAATGTCCGTGACTGCACAAAGGTTTTCTCATATTATCAGGATGAGACAGTCTGTTATGAGCAGCTGAGTGAATGTATAGCCCCTGAAGAGCCTTTTGGTGTAATGACGGCAAAAGTTATAGGCGGACAGGTGAAAGCCGTTACACAGCCGTGTAAGGGCAGAAAAACAGACCTTAAAGCAAGAATTCTTGATAATCTTCCCGAAGCTGTTCCTTATACGGGCGATAAGGGATATAAGCTTGCTGATGTAAAAAACGGTACAGTCAGTATGGATGCATTTGTGGCTCAGCTTGATAAAAATGAGCTTGAAGCACTCACAAGAGGCGATTACACAATGGGCAGTCCTCTCGGTGCCCCCGGTAATGCGGCTGTCTTCTGCGGAGTACTGAAATCTCTCAGGGATAAGGGCATTCCTGCCGTGACAACCTCCGACGGCCCCTCAGGTATAAGACTCAGGGCATCCTGCTCACTTATTCCAATCGGTACACTTCTTGCATCAACATTTGATACAGAAGCCGTGAAGACTGTTTATTCTCTTGTTGCAGAAGAAATGAGGGAAAAGGGAAGTGATGTTCTTCTTGCTCCCGGTATGAATATCATGAGAAGTCCTCTTTGCGGAAGAAACTTCGAGTATTATTCCGAAGACCCCTATCTAACAGGAAAAATCGGTGCTGCAGCCGTAAGTGGTATTCAGTCTCTCGGAGGTTCGGCATGTCCCAAGCATTTTGCATGTAACAATCAAGAATATAAGAGAACAACCAACGATTCAAGAGTTTCGGAAAGAGCTCTCAGGGAGATTTATCTCAAAGGCTTTGAAATCTGTATCAGGGAAGCAAAGCCCCGTAATATCATGACATCATATAACAAAATCAACGGTGTATGGAGCTACTATAATTATGACCTTTGTACTTCCGTTCTCAGGAATGAGTGGGGATATAAGGGCAATGTCATGACTGACTGGTGGACACGAAAGGGTGCAAGTCCTGATTTTAAGGATGTCAGAGACCAGGCATACCGTGTCCGTGCTCAGGTCGATGTGCTTATGCCGGGCGGCGGCAGAAACGGCAGAAGAAAGCCGGACGGCACACTTCTTCATAAGCTTGACAAGGGCGGAATAACCCTCGGTGAAATTCAGCGCAGTGCAAAAAATGTTCTCAGGTTTGCGATGAATTCAACTGCATATAAATAAAAATGTATTAATTGTAAAGAATGGCTGTTTGGTATTGACAAACAGTCATCTTTTTTGTATAATAGAACTGTTAAAAAATTAACAATCTATTTTCTCAGGAGGATATTCCAATGGCAAGATTTACATTACCCCGTGACCTTTATCACGGCAAGGGTGCTCTTGAAGCACTCAAGGATTTTAAGGGCATGAGAGCTATGGTCTGCGTAGGCGGCGGCTCAATGAAGAAATTCGGTTTCCTTGACAGGGTTGTTGCATACCTTAAGGAAGCAGGCATGGAAGTTGAACTTTTTGAAGGTATTGAACCCGACCCTTCAGTTGAAACAGTTATGAAGGGTGCAGAAGCAATGGCAAAGTTCCAGCCCGACTGGATTGTTGCAATGGGCGGCGGTTCACCTATCGATGCTGCAAAGGCTATGTGGATAAAGTATGAGTATCCCGAAACAACATTTGAAGAAATGTGTGTTGTTTTCGGTCTTCCCAAGCTTCGTACAAAGGCTCGTTTCTGTGCTATTCCCTCAACATCAGGTACTGCTACAGAGGTTACAGCATTCTCAGTTATCACAGACTATGAAAAGGGTATCAAGTATCCTCTTGCTGACTTTGAAATCACTCCCGATGTTGCTATAGTAGACCCCGACCTTGCAGAAACAATGCCCAAAAAGCTTGTTGCTCACACAGGTATGGACGCAATGACACACGCTATTGAAGCTTATGTTTCAACAGCTAACTGCGAATTCACAGATCCTCTTGCAATCTTCGCAATCAAGATGATTCAGAGAGACCTTGTAGAGTCTTACAACGGCGATATGGATAAGAGAGCATCAATGCATAACGCACAGTGCCTTGCAGGTATGGCATTCTCAAACGCTCTTCTCGGCATCGTTCATTCCATGGCTCACAAGACAGGTGCTGCATTTGCTGATTACGGCGCACACATCATCCACGGTGCCGCAAATGCTATGTATCTTCCCAAGGTTATCGCATTCAATGCAAAGAATGAAACAGCAGCAAAGAGATATGCTGAAATTGCTGATTACATGAACCTCGGCGGAAACAGTGTTGAAGAAAAGGTTCAGCTTCTTATTGCAGAGCTTCGTAAGATGAACGATGCACTCAATATTCCTCAGTGCATCAAGAACTACGGTGCAGACAGCTATCCCACAGAGAACGGCTTCGTTCCCGAGGATGTATTCCTTGCAAAGCTTCCCGATATTGCTGCAAATGCAATTCTTGACGCTTGTACAGGTTCAAATCCCAGAGTTCCCACTCAGGAAGAAATGGAAAAGCTCTTCAAGTGCTGCTACTATGACCTTGATGTAGATTTCTGATAAAGTATTAAAAATTTTCACCGTACAGATTTTGTACGGTGATTTTTATTGCATTGTATCTGCATTTGTGATACAATCATGTTAACTTTAATCGGGAGTGATTTTATGTACAGAAGTGAATATCCCAGACCGTCATTTGTCCGTTATAGCTGGATGAATCTTAACGGTAAATGGGAATTTGAAATCGGCAATACAGGTGTTTTTGACAAGGTTATTGAGGTGCCCTTCTGCCCCGAAAGCAAACTGTCAGGCATTGAGCATAAGGACTTCATGTATGACCTGCAATACAGAAGAACCGTAAATATTGCTTCAGAAGAGCTTTCAGGCAGTGTTATAATCAATTTCGGTGCCGTAGACTATGAATGCACACTCTTCGTCAACGGCAGAAATGCTGGTTATCACAAGGGCGGATATATTTCATTTTCATTTGATATAACAGAATATCTTGAAGAGGGTGAAAATGAGCTTATAATTGCTGTAAAAGACGATACAAAGCACCCTGCAATTCCCATGGGTAAGCAATCTGACAGATTCGAGAGCTACGGCTGCAGCTACACAAGAACAACGGGTATATGGCAGACCGTGTGGCTTGAATTCACGGGAAAAACATATATAACCGAAAGAAAAATCACAGCAGATCCTGATACAAAGTCCGTTGTGTTTGAGTGTAAGCTTAACAGTACAAAGTCTTGCGAAGCTTCTGCAGAAATCTTCTGTAAAAACGAAAAGGTTGCCGAATGCAGAACAGAGTGTTCTGACGGAAAATTCACAATGACAGCCGTACTTGACGGTGAAGTCATGCTCTGGGATGTTTTAAAGCCCGAAATTTATGACATTATTCTTACCGTAAAGAATAAAGGGGAAGTGTCCGACAGGGTAAAAACATACACAGGCTTCAGAAGTATTCAGCTCAGAGACGGAAAATTCCTTCTTAACGGTAAATCTGTATTTCTTCGTCAGATTCTTGACCAGGGCTTCCATCCCGACGGTGTTTATACCTTCCAGACAGTTGAGGATATCGAAAAGGATATCGACATTGCTATTGATTTAGGATTCAACGGAGCAAGACCCCACGAAAAAATCTTTGAGGAATACTATTTCTACTATGCTGATATGAAGGGCTATCTTGTATGGGGTGAATTCCCCAACTGGGGCTGTTGTCTTGACAGCAAGAACTGTCCCGAGGGACTTGTTAATTTCCTTTCAGAGTGGAAGGAGGAGCTTGTCAGGGACTATAACCATCCGTCAATTATCGGCTGGTGTCCTCTTAACGAAACATGGGAGGGCAAGCATTTCTGCGATGCAGCTTCTCAGAAAGCCATTTACGATGCAACAAAGGAATATGACTCTCTGAGACCCGTTATAGGTGCCAGCGGAGGCTTCCTTTATGTAACGGATATTGATGACTATCACGACTATTCTCATACAGCAGAAGAGATTATTTCACATGTTCATAACCATAAAAACGGAACCTATGAACATGCTGAGGTTTATAAGAAAAATGAGGAAGAAAATGCATGTCTTCTCACTCCCGAAGACCTTGAGGGACTTCCCGTTTTCTGCTCAGAATACGGCGGAATCTCATTCAATATCGGTGAAAATGCATGGGGCTATGTGAATGAGAGCAATGAAGATGATTTTGTTGCACATTACATTTCCGACACAACTGCCATTATGCAGAGTGACTGCATGGGTATGTGTTATACACAGCTTACAGATGTTGAGCAGGAGCAGAACGGCCTTGTGACATATGCAAGAGAGCACAAATTCAGTGAAGAAGCACGGAAGAAAATCCGTGAATGCAATATGCAGAAAGCAAAAATTGAAGACTGATAACACAAACGGAGATGCCGACCACAGCATCTCCGTTAATCATTTATCTGTTTTTCAGTATATCAAGTGCAATCGTGTAGCCGTCAAGCCCTTTGCCTATAACATGCTCAAAGCAAGCCATGCCTGCATAGGAGTGATGCCTGAAGCTTTCTCTTTCATTTATATCTGAAATGTGGACCTCAACTGCAGGGATTGCAACAGCCTTGAGAGCATCAAGGATAGCAATGCTTGTGTGGGTGTATGCTGCAGGGTTTATGACGATACCGTCAAAGCCGTCATCAAGGGCTTCCTGAATTTTATCGACTATTGCGCCCTCATGGTTTGACTGAAAGCACTCAACCGCTGTATCGTTTTCACTTGCCCAGATATCAATTTTTGACAGTAGTGCGGGGTAGCTTGTGCTGCCGTAAATGTCAGGCTCCCTGATGCCGAGCATGTTGATATTCGGTCCGTTTATAACAAGAATTTTCATCTGAATAACGCCTCTATTCTTTCTGCAACTTCCTCTACGGTGCCGTTGCCGTCAACCTCGTGATGACAGATGCTTCTGTAAAGGGGAAGTCTTTTATTATACATTTCCTGAAGACTGTTCTTCTGTGACAGGGGTCTTCCGTCTGTGGGAAGAACACTGATATCACGGTTGATGAACACAACTGTTGCGTTCTGTCTTAACGCATCGTGATTTCCGGGTGTTACTATAACTCCGCCGCCTGTGGAAATAACGAGCTCCTTTTCTTTGCCGACTTCCTTTGCAACCTCTGCTTCAATTTTTCTGAAGCCCGTTTCACCCTGCAGAGCGAAAATTTCAGGAATTGTCATACCTGCTTTTTCTACAATAAGAGCATCCATGTCAACGAGCTTTCTGCCGTAGTGCTCTGCAAGAACGGTGCCTATGGTTGTTTTTCCGCAGCCGGGCATACCGACAAGCACGATGTTTGTAAGCTCAAATGAAAGCTTTTCCACTATAAAGTCAATTATACCTTCATCATAATCTTTTCTGAAAAAGTATTCAGCTGCCTTTTTTGCCTGAGCCGAGAGCATATACAGACCGCTTATGCAGTTGATACCTTTCTTTCCGGCATCAAGAATAAGCTGAGTGCGTTCAGGATTATAAATCAGGTCTGCAACACCAGAAAGGTTGCTGAATTTATCAAGGTCAACAAGAACTTCAAGGTTTTTCGGGTACATTCCGACGGGTGTTGTGTTGATTATGATGTCCGAATCATAGTGAAGATGAATGTTGTCATAATTTGTGTCTGTGTGTCTTGACACAACTATGATTTCAGCTGCGTTCATGTCCTTCACAACACACTGAACTGTTGCAGAAGCACCTCCGTCACCGAGAATCATCACCTTTTTATCGCAGACATCAATATTGCCCTTTTTCAGCATGTATGAAAAGCCGTAGTAATCGGTGTTGTAGCCTGTAAGTGTGCCGTCAGCCTCTTTGACTATGGTGTTGACGGAGCCGATTTTCAATGCAGAAGCATCAATTCTGTCAAGGAAAGGCATGACTGTTTTCTTGTAAGGAATGGTTACATTGATGGCATCAAACTCTCTATTTTTTAGAAAAGAGCCGACAGCATCCTCTTCCATTTCATAAATGTTATATTCGTAGTCACCGAGATAGGAGTGAATCTGAGGTGAATAGCTGTGACCGAGCTTTCTCCCGATAAGACCGTATATGCCGTTCATTACAGCACCTCTGAATAACTGCCGAAGTAGGTGAAATTGTTGTTCTCGGCATAAAGCTCATCAAAGAGGCTGTAAAGGTCAGGGGAGTAGACAGAAGCCTCAAGGTCAAAATAGAACATGAATTCAAAATCCTTTTCAGGTAAAGGACGGCTTTCGAGCTTTATCAGGTTAATGCCGTGTGCATTGAACTTTGAAAGGACTGAATACAGTGCACCGGGTTTATGATGTGTCGTCATCATGATGCTTGAACGGTCAGCACCGGGGAATATCTGCATGTCCTTTGAAATGCAGATGAAACGGGTGTAATTGTTCTTCACGTTCTGGACTGCACACTGCAATTCGTCAAGGGGATAGAGCTCACAGCAGTCAGCAGATGCAATTGCCGCGATATCGTTTCTGTCACTTTCTGCAACAAACTTTGCGGCTTCTGCAGTGTTCCTTGCAACAGTCTGCTTCACACCGAGTGTGCTTATAAAGTCACTGCACTGATTGAGTGCCTGCTCATGGGAAATGATTTCTTTTATATCGGAAAGCTTTGTGCCTCTCTTTGCAAGGAGAGAGTGGTCAATCTTAAGCCTTATGCTTCTTACGATATAGCAGTTGTATTTCTTTAAAAGGTCATAGACCTTGTTTACGGAGCCTGCAGTGCTGTTTTCAATGGGAAGAATACCGTAATCGCATTTTCCCTTTGTGACTGCATCGAATACACCGTCCCAGCCTTCATAATATGAAATTACGGGGTAACGGAAAATTCTGTCGCAGGCATGCTGAGCATAAGCACCCTCAACACCCTGACATGCAACCCTTGCATTTTCGGGGAAAAGACGGGGATTTGACTCAACAACCTCTTTCATTTTTGCAGTCAGAGGACAGTCACCGTTGATTATTCTGTGCTGATATGACCGTGAGAAATTGAAAATATCAGAATAGAGCATTCTTGTATATGCTTCAATTTCCGGTGACGATGCTGCTGCAACTTTCTCAAGGACATCTCTTTCCCTTGCCTTGTCAAGCACGGGCATATTATTTTCTATTTTATATTTTGCAACCTCAAGGGAAACATTCATTCTCTTGTTGAAAAGAGCTGTCAGCTCCCTGTCTATGTCGTTGATTTCCTGTCTTAAATCTTTTATATCCATTTTTAATTCTCCAGTATGTCAAGTATGGAAATTGCAGCAACAGCCTCAATTACGGGCACTGCACGCTGAACAATGCACGGGTCGTGTCTGCCGTGTATTGTAAGCTTTTTGTCTTTTTTTTCAGAAAGGCTTACGCTGTCCTGCTCCTTGCCGATTGAGGGCGTAGGCTTCATTGCAGCTCTGAAAACTACGGGCATACCCGAAGTGATACCTCCCGTGATACCGCCGGCATTATTGGTTTCTGTTATGATTTTGCCGTCTTTAACGGTATACGCATCATTATTCTGACTGCCGAGGAGTGTTGTACATTCAAAGCCGTTGCCGAATTCAATACCTTTAACGGCAGGAATACCGAAAATATTCTTTGCAAGGATGTTTTCAACACCGTCAAACATCGGGTCGCCGCATCCTGCAGGCACACCTGTCACGGCACATTCTATGATTCCGCCCACAGAATCAGCCTGAGCCTTTGCCGAAAGAATCACTTCCTGCATTTCCTTGCCTGCATCGTCGTCAATTACGGGGAAGTCCTTTGAAGCGATGTCTTCTGAGGTGATGTTCACCATATCAAAGGGTGTATCTTTTACATTGCCTACAGAATAAATGTGAGCCTTTATGTTTATTCCTTTGCTTTCAAGAAGCTGCATGCATACAGCACCTGCAAAGCAAAGGGGAGCCGTGAGTCTTCCCGAAAAATGACCGCCGCCTGCAACATCGTTGAAGCCATTGTATCTTATTGATGCCGCATAGTCTGCATGGGAGGGACGGGGACAGTCCCTGAGATTATCATAGTCACCCGAGCGTGTGTTTGTGTTGTGAATCACCGCACAAAGGGGAGCGCCGCAGGTTGTATTTTCAACAAGACCTGAGAGGATTTCAGGCTTGTCAGCCTCTTTTCTTGCTGTTGAAAATGCATTGTTGCCGGGGGCACGCCTTGCCATGAATGCATATATTTTATCCATATCAAGCGTGATACCTGCAGGCAGACCGTCAATTACGACACCGATAGCTTCTGAATGGGACTGACCGAATACGGATACTTTTATGTTTTTACCTGTCATTGATGACATTGCATACACCTCCGAGCTTTGTTATATCACTTATAAAACCGGGATATGATTTATTGATTGCCTGAGCATTTGTTACTGTGACAACAGAGCCGTATGACAGCACTGCGGCTGCCATGACAATTCTGTGGTCGTTAAAGCTGTCAACAGTGAAGCTGTCCTTCAGCTTCTTTCCGCCATTTATGATAAGACCGTCAGGAAGCTCTGTTATGTCACCGCCTGCCGTTTTTATGAGCTGAGTGACTGTTTTTAGTCTGTCACTTTCTTTTATACGCAGTCTCTGTGCATTTTTTATGGTTGTTGTGCCCTCTGCAAAGACTGCAAGTGCAGAGATAACGGGCACAAGGTCAGGAATGTCGGAGGCATCAACCTCAATGCCGTGAAGCTTATCTGCTTTTACAGAAATATTGTCCTCGGTTTGTGTGACATCAGAACCCATTTTCTTTATAATGTCAGCAATTGCCTTGTCACCCTGTAATGAGTCAGGGAAAAGACCGTTGACAGTAATGTCACCCAAAGCACCGCATACAGCAAGGAAGGCACCGTTTGACCAGTCACCGTCAACCTTGATTTCCTTTGGTGAAATGTATTTCTGATTTCCCTTTACAAAATATGAATTGCCCTTTTCCTCGATTTCTATGCCGAATTTCCTGACCGTTGCTACAGTCATATTAATGTAGGGCTTTGATTCTACGGGAGGAATGAGCCTTATCTCACTGTTGCCGTCAAGCAAGGGAAGTGCGAATATAAGCCCCGTCACAAACTGTGAGCTGACATTGCCGGGCAGAGTAAATACTCCTGCTCTGAGCTTTCCGTCAAGCTTTATGGGGAATTCGCCGTCAGGGGAGACCGAAGCTCCGTTTTCTGAAAGGGCTTTCAGAATGGGTGTCTGAGGTCTTTCGGGAAGTCTGCCTGAGCCCGTAAAAATGCTTTTAATACCCAGAGCCGAGGCAACGGGTATTAAAAATCTTATTGTGGAGCCGCTTTCACCGCAGTCGAAAACAGCTTCCTTTTCAGTATTTTTTATGGGATTTACGATAATATCCGTACCGTCTTTTTTTATGTCTGCTCCTGCATTGTTAAGACATGCTGATGTAGCCTCTATGTCTGCTGAGGTTGAATTAAGTATAAGTCTGCAGGGGGAGTCTGAAAGTGCTGCAGCTATGAGCAGACGGTGGGCATCTGATTTTGATGCAATTGCCGCCGCTGTACCTTTCATATTTTTAAGAGACAGCTCAATATCCATTATTCAAGACCTGCCTTTATGAAACCGAGCATCTGTTCGGTGGGTATCTTTTTGCCCGTACATTTACCCATTTTTTCGGGAATGATAAGCTTTATTGAGTTTCCGCTTCTCTTTTTGTCTGAGCAGGAAACCTCATAAAGTGCTTCGGCAGTAAAATTACAAGAAACGGGAAGCTTGTTTTTTATAAGTACTTCTTTTATATCTTCCGAAATGTCAGTGTCGCAATAGCCCATTTTATATGCACCCTTTGATGCGATAATCATACCTATGGCAACTGCACTGCCGTGGGAAATTTCAAAATTGCTGTTTATTTCAATTGCATGGCCGATTGTGTGACCGAAATTGAGAATTGCTCTGATGCCTGTTTCCTTTTCGTCTTCATTGACGATATCACGCTTCATTTCAACACAGCGTGTTATAACATATTCAATGTTTTCTTTTATGTCGTTATTTTTAAGGAATTCAAAAAATTCCCTGTCCATAATTGCACCGTATTTGATGACCTCTGCACAGCCGTCTGCAAAAATTTCATCAGGAAGAGTGTCAAGGGCGGAGTAGTCACAGATGACCATATCAGGTTGATAGAATGAACCGACAAGATTTTTGCCTGAGGGAAGATTTACTGCTGTTTTGCCGCCGACAGACGAATCAACTGCAGACAGAAGTGTTGTGGGAATCTGAACAAATTTTATTCCCCTTAAAAATGTTGCAGCCGCAAAGCCGCCCATATCACCGGGAATACCGCCGCCGAGAGAGATAAGCATGTCTGTTCTTGTGATATGGTTTTCCGCAAGGAAGCTGAGTATTTCGGAATAAACGGCAATACCCTTTGATTCCTCACCGTGAGGAAAAACAAATTTTACACATCTGAAGCCTGATTTCTCAAGTGATGCAATAACTCTGTCAGCATAAAGAGCATTTACATTGTCATCTGTTATAACTGCTGCTGAGCATACACCGAGCTCGTTTTTTATTCTTTCTCCCGCATCGTCAAGAAGACCGCTGCCGATATAAATATTGTAGTCTTTTGATGCATTGACTTTTACAGTGTTCATTGTTTCACCTTAGTTTCTGTAGGTTTCGCCGTCTATTGTTTCTTTCCTGATTCTTCCGTCACGGAGAAGGTTGCAGAGTCTTTCTGCATCTCCGTCAACAATAGCTTCTTTATATTGTACTAAATTTGATATCAGTTCGTCAAGTTCTTCTGCAAGATAATCTTTATTTTCTAAAAATAATTCTGTCCACATGTGTTCGTTGAGCTTCGCAACTCTTGTTAAATCTCTGTAGCTGCCTGCAGAAAAGCCCTTATGAAGCATTGCTGCGTTGTTTTTGACATATGCATTGGAAACAACATGGCACAGCTGAGAGGTAAAAGCAATGATTCTGTCGTGCTCTTCAGGTGTTGCAATCTGTATATTTGTAAAGCCCACATCGGCAAAAAGACCTTTGAGGATATAGACCTTTTCATTTTTTACATTTTCATCGGGACACAGAACGAGAGATGCATTTTTGAACATATCTTCACTTGAATATGCAAAGCCTGACATATGAAGACCTGCCATGGGGTGCGCACCTATGAATGTGAAGCCATGTTCCTGAGCAAGAGGCTCAAGAGCGTCACACACAAGTCTTTTTACACCGCAGCAGTCCATAACAATTGCATCTTTACTGATATTTTCTGCATTATTTTTTACAAACCCGATTGCAGCTTCGGGGTAGAGGGCAATAATTATAAGGTCGCACTGAGAAATGTTCTCTGCTGTAAGCTTTCTGTCAAGAATATTTCTCGAAATTGCTTCATCAACAACATTCTGATTAATGTCAAAGCCGTATATTCTGTTGTTTGTTCTGCCCTTGAGAGCCTTTGCCATTGAGCCGCCTATAAGACCGAGTCCTGCAATACCGATGTTCATAAAAGTCACCTTCGCCTGGATTGATGTTGGTATAATAACACATTTTCTTCATCATGTCAACACTTTAAAGCAATGAAGAAAAAATATTTTTTCAAATGATAATTTTTTGGGAAACGACCAAACATATTTGTTGACATACAGACAAATTTTGTGGTATATTCAATTTATAAACATGAAAGGGTGTTTTTATGAAAAAAGCAATAACTATGTTATTAAGCTGTTTATTATCTGTTCTGATGCTTGCTTCATGTCAGCAGACGGAAAACAATCAGCAGAACGGAAACAGCGATCCTCAGCAGAATGTCAGTGCTGATAATGCAGACAATGGTGAAAACTATGCAGATACATCGGTTTTCGGTACATTTACAGCAAAAGACCTTGACGGAAATGAAGTAACTCAGGAAATTTTTGCATCAAACAAACTGACTATGGTAAATATCTGGGCTACCTTCTGCGGTCCGTGTATAAATGAAATGCCGGACCTTGGCGAGCTTGCTGCAGAATATGCTGACAAAGGTGTCGGCATTGTGGGTATTCCTCTTGATGTAACAGATGAAAAAGGAAATATAGATTCATATCTTTATAACGAAGCTGTTGACATTGTTGCAACAACCAAGGCTGCATATACTCATATCGTGCCCGTTGAATCAATGTTTGTCAGAAAGCTTGCGTCAGTTACAGCCGTTCCCGAAACAGTTTTTGTGGATTCTCAGGGCAATCAGGTCGGTGACTGCTATTACGGTGCAAGAAGCAAAGCGCAGTGGACTGAAATTATTGAAGAGCTTCTCGGTGAAGTGCAGTGAAGAATAAAAGATTGATTATTACTGCCACACTGTTGTGCCTTTCCGTTGCATTTATAGTTGCAGGTGTTATCAGGGAAGAACACCTTGAGGTGCTCAGGAAGGCTGTAAATATCTGTCTGGAGTGCATTGGCATTGGCTGATTTTATAAAGAAGATTAAAATGAATATCCGTCTTATAGTTCAGTTTTCCTTTTTTGCCCTCACAAACGGTTACCTCAAGGGCTTCGGTGAGGGTAAGATTTACAAGGGAAAGCTCAAGATGTTCTGTGTTCCCGGACTTAACTGTTATTCATGTCCCGGGGCTCTGGGCTCATGTCCTCTCGGAGCGCTGCAGTCCGTTCTCGGCAGCCGTGAGTATAAATTTGCTTTTTATGTTCTCGGTATTCTTATGCTTTTCGGCGCTCTCGGCGGGAGATTTATCTGCGGTTTTCTTTGTCCTTTCGGGCTGTTTCAGGATTTGCTTTATAAAATCCCCTTTGTAAAGAAGATTAAGAATCTGCCCGGTGACAGATTTCTTAAATGGTTCAAATATGTTCTTCTTGCAGTGTTTGTGATTCTTCTTCCCTTGTTTGCTGTTGATATCACGGGGCTCGGCAAACCCTGGTTCTGTGAGTACATCTGCCCCTCGGGCACAGTCATGGCAGGTATTCCTCTTGTTCTCATGAATGAGTCACTCAGAGGTGCTGTCGGCTTCCTTTATGCATGGAAGGTCCTGATACTGATTGTTGTAATTGTGCTGTCTGTTATATTTTACAGACCCTTCTGCAAATACCTTTGTCCTCTGGGAGCTATTTATTCTTTATTTAACAATATTTCACTTTACAGATTTACTGTTGACAAGGATAAATGTACATCCTGCGGTGCCTGTCAGAAGAAGTGCGGCATGGATATAAGGGTGTGGGAAAAGCCCAACAGCATTGATTGTATCAGGTGCGGCGACTGTATAAAAATCTGTCCTGAAGAGGCAATAAGCATTGTCAACCTGAATAATAAAAACAAAAAATAAACAAAATTTTCAAAAAGTTTATCTTTTTAAGAACTAAATGTGAATTTTTCTGAAACAGGTTGACATTGGAAAAATAAAGGAGTATTATAAGGTTGAAATTTATATTAGGAGGAAACTGTAATGGTATTTATCATCAAGCTTCTCGTTAAGCTCATCAAGGTTGTTATCGCTCTTAACAAGTTCGGCCTTCTTGATGAAGTTGTCAGCATGCTTGAAGGCGTTATTCCTTCAGAGTATCTTGATCTCCTTGCTTAATTTTATGAAAAACGGACCGGCTCTGCCGGTCTTTTTTCTTTTGTATCTTTATTGACATATTATATGTATAATGATATAATATTATATTGAATTTATATGCGGAAAGGGAGGTTCGGAAGATGAAAAACATCTATTTTGTTCAGGTTGATGTTTCAGCCTGTTCCGGAACACAAAACGCATATCTGCCTTATACTGCAGGCATTCTTGCAGCCTCTGCATGGACAAGTCCCGTTGTCAGGGAAAACTGTTCCTTCAAGGAGTTCATATTCCTCAGAGAGGAGATTGACAAGGTTGTTGAAAGGCTTGATAATCCTGCATTCATCGGTTTTTCCAACTATTGCTGGAGTACTGAATACAATAAGCTTCTTGCAGCAGCCGTAAAGGAGAAATATCCCGATTGTGTCATCAATTTCGGCGGTCACAATGTACCTGATGATTTTTCTTTCCTTGAGGAGTATCCGTATATTGATATTCTCAGCCACGGTGAAGGTGAAGAAACAATCAAGGCATTGCTTGAGGCTCTTGTTCTCGGCACAGACCTTGAGAAAGTCAATAATATTTCATACAGAAAGCCTGACGGAACATTCAGCCGTACTGCAACAAAGCTTCAGGATAACCTTGATTATCCGTCACCATACCTTGAGGGCTGGTTTGACGATATCGTCGAGAAGCATCCTGAAATCACATTCAATACAATTCTTGAAACAAGCCGCGGCTGTCCCAATCAGTGCGCATACTGTGACTGGGGACTTCTCAAAGCAAAAACAAGGCTTTTCCCGATTGAGAGAATCAGGGAAGAGGTCAGATGGATGTCTGACCATAAGATTGCATTTGTATGGGGTGCAGACGCAAATTTCGGCATGTTTAAACGGGATATTGACATTGCCCGTGAGCTTGCAGAAGCAAAAAAGAAAACGGGATATCCCGAAAGAATGCGTATGAATTACGCAAAGAACAATTTTGAAAATGTGTTTGAAATTGTAAAAATCTTCAAGGAATGTGAATTTGACAGAATCGGTGCAACACTTTCATTCCAGAGTATGTCGCCCGTTGTCCTTGAAAACATCGGCAGAAAGAACACA
>JAFUIY010000077.1 GCA_017473925.1 Clostridia bacterium
TCAAGCCGCAAAGCGGCTTCCGACATTTTTGCCAAAGGCAAAAACATCATTTTGTGAAACAAAACATCATTATTCGCTTTAAGCGAATACATCATTTTTTGCCAGAGGCAAAAAACATCATTCAGTAATTTATCGCTCCGCGATAAATTACTGTTTATCACCGCATTAATAATACTATACCATATATCCGACTGTTTTGCATCAGTTTTTTGTAAATTTTTTTATTCTTCTGTTATGCCGAGGATTGTATCTGCCGTGATGCTTTCTGCCGCATCTATATTTTTAAGTTTTTTCTGAATAAGATTATTACGCTTTGTTGCCTCTTCAAGAGAAGTACCTGCTTCGTCAATCTTCTTTCTGACCTTTGCAAGGATTGTATCAAAGCTGTCATACTGTTTCTTGATAGCACCGAGCAGCTCCTTGATTTCATTTGCCTTTTCGTTGACAGCCATTGTGCGAAGACCCATTGCAACGGAATTGAGAAGTGCTGTTATAGTTGTGGGACCTGCAATCATAACGCTGTATTCATTCTGTATTTTTTCAAAAAGACCTGACTTTGAGGATGCGATTTCGGCATAAAGTCCCTCTGTTGCGAGATACATGATTGCAAAGGGCGTGGTTTCGGGGACTGATATATATTTTGAAACAGCCTTTGCTTCGTCAAGGACTCTTCTTTCGAGAGCTTTTCTTGCCTCTGCAACTGCAAGTGCATCGGCAGAATCGGCAGCCGAACAAAGTCTTGCATAGTCCTCCATGGGGAATTTTGAGTCAATGGGAAGATATGTGATTTTCTTACTGTCATCACCTGACGGAAGCTTTACCGCAAACTCGACAAAATCCTTGCTTCCTTCAGGCTTGAAGTTCTTTACATACATATTCGGTACTGTCTGGTCAAGAATGCCCTCGAGAAGATACTCTGCCCATGTGCCTCGTGCCTTGACATTTGTAAGCACACGGTTAAGTGACGAAACATTCTGAGTAATACCGCCTGACAGCTCCTTCATTTCACCCAGAGATGTATAGAGCTTTTCAAGCTGTCCCGAAACGGTCTTGAATGAGGAATCAAGCCTTGTTGTGAGAGTTGATGTGAGCTTTTCGTCAACAGTTGCCCGCATTTCCTCAAGCTTTTTCTCATTCTTTTCTGTCATTTTATCGATTGACGTTGTCAGCATCGTCAGGATTTTTTCATTCTGCTGTGCATTGGCTGTTTTCATTTCGCCGAGAGATTCACTGACGGCAGAAGTGATTTTGTGCTGCATATTCAGATTTTTTTCACTCATTTCAGCAATTTTTCCGCCGATGTTGTTCATCATCTGCATATTTTCCTGTCTGTTGTGTGCCATTTCATTTGAAACAGTAGATGACAGTGCATCAATTTTACTTTCAAGCACCGCACTGTCACGGTTATCGGAAGGCTTTGAGCCTTTCTTTGCAGAAATAAATGCAAGTAGTGAAAATACAGTGGTAAGTATAACAAAAACAAGAATTATAATATCCATAAAAACACCTCACAAATGATTATAACAGATTGCAGAAAAAAAGTTAAGGCATTTTATAAAAAAATATATAAGAGTATGGAAATGGAGAAAGTTTTCTGTTATAATGCAAGTAAACAATAATTTATCGAGGTCTTCCAATGAACAATTTACAATTTACAATGTACAATGATTTACAAAAAACCGCCTGTATCGCTACAACAGCATGATTGTAAATTGTACATTGTACATTGTTAATTGGCTTGACAAATTCTGATTCACGGAGTTTTTTATGAAACGATATATTTCAACTTTCCTCATAATAATAATATTGCTGTCCTTGTTTTCCTCATGCAAAAAGGAGGATGACGAAACCGAGCTTTACTATCCCCTGACTGAGGATTTCAGAAGCCTTGACCCTCAGATTGCAACGGACACATCTTCAAAGCTCATAGCATACAACTGCTATGAGGGGCTTGTGCGTGTCAATGAAAAAGGTGAAGTCATAGCTGCAGGTGCTCTCGACTGGGATGTTTCTGCCGATTCACTTACATACACATTCCACCTACGTCCCGATGCAATGTGGTATCTTACAAACACATCAAAGGAAGAGCTCAGTGATAACGACCCTGCAAAATCAGACCTTCCCGTGAATTTTGATGCAAGAGTCACTGCAAAGGATTTCGTTTTCGGCATGAGAAGAGCCGTTGACCCTCTGACAGGCTCATCCGACAACAAGTATCTTGCTGCAATAAAAAACGGTCAGGATATCATTGACGGCAGAAAGCCTGTTAATGAGCTTGGTGTTGAAGCCGTCAACGACTACACACTGAAAATCACCCTTGACTATGCTGACCCCGATTTCCTTTATTACCTGACAAGGCTTGTTGCAATGCCCTGCAATGAGCAGTTTTTCAATGCATGTAAGGGCAGATACGGTCTTGCAATGGAATACATGCTCTGCAACGGCGTTTACATGGTTTACAGATGGAGTCCCGGTGCCGTTATAAGGCTCGAAAGCAATCCCCGTTATACAGGTGCAAGCAAGGCACTCAACGACAGAGTATGGGTATACTATCTTGAAGATGCGCAGACCGTACCCGAAAAACTGAAAAAAGGCAACTATGATGCAGGCTATGTTTCTGCATTTGAGAAGCAGAACTTCAATGAAAAGGACGGCTACGGCATAACAGCAAGAAGCGATGTTCTCTGGGGCTACTGGTTCAACGGAAATCATCCTGCTTTTTCAGTAACTCAGTTCCGTCAGGCGTTTGCAGGCACCGTTGACAAGAGCATCCTTACACCTCCTGATTATATTCAGGGTGAAACGGACAGAATATTTACGAATGCTCTCACCCCTGCTTATGACTATAACCCTCAGCTGATTGCATATGACGAAAAGGCTGCCGAAGCAAATTACAAGGCAGCAATGGAATTGAGCGAGGATATCTCAGCATCAATGACAGTTACGGTACTCACATGCGAGGACTTCGCAGACAGTGTCAAAAAACAGCTTCAGATATGGCAACGTGTTTTCGGCATTGATGTCAAGATTCAGGTCGAAAAAAGAGAAACAGCAATCAGCATGATGCTCAACGGAAATTATCAGATTGCATTCCTGCCCGTGAATATCACTGCATCAAACACAGCCGAATTCTACAGAACCTTCATGTCCGATTCCGACTATAATGTTACGGGATACAAAAATGCAAACTACGATTCTCTCATAAATTCACTGACGAATTCAATGTCAGACGAAGAAGAATATGCTGTATACAAGAGCTGTGAGCAGTCTCTTATAACATACGGTGTGATTGTTCCCGCTTTCACGGAAGCATCATATTTCATAACAGGAAAAGACACTTCGGGAATTTACTCATTCTCGGAAAGTGAAGTTTATTTCAGAAACGGTATTGCAGAATAAGGAGAATACACATGTCAGTTTTAAGAGCTTTTAAAGCAATCAGACCCACAAAAGAAAACGCCTCAAGGGTTGCAGCGCTGCCTTATGATGTCATGAACAGTGCAGAAGCTGCAGAAATGGTTAAGGGCAACCCCGTATCATTCCTGCATGTTGACAAGGCAGAGATTGACCTTCCCGAAGGCACATATATCTACGATGAAAAAGTTTATCTGAAGGCAAGAGAAAACCTTGACAAGCTTTCAGAAAACGGAATATGCATACAGGATGAAAAGCCCTGTCTTTACATCTACCGTCAGATAATGAACGGCAGAGCACAGACAGGTATCGTAGGCTGTGCGTCAATCGACGACTATATGAATAATATTATCAAAAAGCATGAATTCACAAGAGCTGACAAGGAAGCTGACAGAATCAATCATGTTGATTACTGCGATGCAAACACGGGCCCCATTTTCCTGACATACAGAGGAAATGACCACATTGACGGCATCATTGCAAAATACACACAGGGTGACGCAGAATATGACTTTGTGACAGATGACGGCATCACAAACACCGTATGGGTGATTGACAATGACGAAGACATTACTGCACTTTCAGAGGCATTTGCTGACATCCCCTGTCTCTACATTGCAGACGGTCATCACAGAGCTGCATCTGCAGTAAAGGTCGGTATGAAACGCCGTGAGCAGAATCCCGATTATAACGGCGGTGAAGAGTTCAATTTCTTCCTTGCAGTATATTTCAGAAGCGACGACCTTGCAATCATGGATTACAACCGTCTTATTGCAGACTGCAACGGCAAAACAAAAGCAGAAATTCTTGATGAAATTTCTGCTGTGTTCGATATTGAAAAGAAGGATGCAACATATCATCCCGAAATGAAGCATACATTCGGCATGTATATTGATAAGGAATGGTACAAGCTCACTGCAAAGAACGGCACATTTGATGCTGACGACCCCGTTGACAGACTTGATGTTTCAATCCTTCAGAAGAATGTGATTACTCCCGTTTTCGGCATTGAGGATCCGAGAACAGACAAGAGAATTGATTTTGTAGGAGGAATCAGAGGTCTCGGTGAGCTTGAAAGAAGATGCAGCCTTGACATGCAGATTGCATTCTCCATGTTCCCCACAACACTCGATGACCTTATGGACATTGCAGATGCAGGCAAGGTAATGCCTCCCAAGTCAACATGGTTTGAACCGAAGCTTTTAAGCGGACTGTTTATACACAAGCTGAGATAAACAGTAATTTGTCGGGCAGAGCCCGACAAAAGTGAACAATGAAAAGTGAAGAGTGAACAATGTCGGTGGTTTGCTACTCAAACATTATATAATGGGGTTTAAGGGGCTTGCCCCTTCCACCACTGTTCACTATTCATTATTCACTATTCACTGCAGTAATTTGTCGGGCAACAGCCCGACAAATTACTGTTTGCAGCTCACATCCCGTCTTCTCTTCAACTTCCCTGCTGAGTGTTTTCTGAATTGTGCAGAGGAATTCTGCAGGGCTGTCTTCAGGGACTGTCACATGCACGGACAGAATTCTGTTTCCCGGGCCGTAATCGTGAATCATCATGCTTTCAACGGTCACAGCATGAAATTCACGGCTGAAAAGCTTCACGACATCCTCATGCAAATCATCGCAGACGGGAATTCCCACAATCATTTTGACAGTATCTTTCGCAGATTTACACCCTGCAAAAAGGATAAACAGCGAAACGGCAAGACCGCCCCATGCATCAAAATTAAAGGATGTGAATTTCACAAGTATCACGGCAAAGGCTGCAATAAGCGTTGCAATACTGTCGCACAGACAGTCAACGGAAGCTGCCGCAAGGGCTGATGATGAAATTTTCCTGCTTATCCGTCTGTTGAAAAATGCCATATAAAGCTTCGTCAGAAATAAAAACACAAGCATTACCACGGATACAAGGGAAAATGTCACAGGCTCAGGGGTCAGGATTTTCACAAAAGAGGCTTTTGCAAGTGAGAAGCCTGCAGTTATCAGCACAATCGCAACAACAAAGCCTGCAACATATTCAAGCCTTCCCGTACCCATGGGATATTTTTTTGTCCTTTTTCCGTCTGTAAAAACGAAACTGAGCAATGTAACAACGGACGATGCCGAATCTGTCAGGTTGTGTACGGCATCAACAGCGGCGGCAACAGACCCCGTAAGAATACTTGCAATAAGCTTAAGTATAAACATGGCAATATTCAGAACCACCCCTGCCGATGAGCAGACCATTCCCTGAAGTCTTCTGACTTTGGCAGGAGTGCAGATTTTCATTTTCCGTACAATATAATCTGAAATTATTTCAACCATTTTAAAGAACACCCCATAATAATACTTGCATATTTATTTATAAAAATGTATAATAGCATCAAATGAAAAAAAGTGAGGATGATAACATTGGCAATTACTCTTTATCCCCATAAAACGAGAGTTATAACATTCTATTCACATGACGATAAATGTGTGCCTGAATGTCTTGACTCAATCAAGGAAGAGAAAATTGATTTTACCCCGGATTACCCCATTCCCTTTGCAAAAAAAGACATCACTGCAGTCAGAAACTACGGTGACGTTTACTGGCTTGCAAGCAACAAGGGTCTTGCTCGCTACTGCGAAAGCGAAAAAGAATATTATGACAAGGTTATGTATTTCTCAGCAGACAGAGATATGAAGGACAACAGGATTCTGGCTCTCTGCGGTAATGAAAACGAAATCTGGGTTAAGACAGAAACATGCGTTTCTCACATTGAGCTTAAAATGATGTCAATGGAAGAAAAGGCAGATATGCTCCTTGACGAAACACTTTCAGTCGTTGAAAGAATGGGTATGGTCAGCCAGAGAAGGCTTACAGAAGCCTGGAACAAAGCATCTGCAGAGCCCCATGCATGTTCAGACAATGACGGCGGCTTCACAGCAATGTACACAATGGGTCTTCTTTTCAAGTATGCCGTTCTCAGAAGAGAAAAGGGCGCTGACCACGAAGACACGAAGAAGATAAGAGAGCATGCAATCCGTTCACTTGAAGCATGTCTTCTTCTCATGTTCATTCCCGGCAGAGGTGACGGCTTTGTTGCAAGAACCTATGTCACAACTGCAGACCCCACTCCAGATGACGGACTTTTCTTCAGAAAGCAGAACGGCGTGGCTACAGTTGTTGATACCACAACAGCAAGAGAAAGAGGCTATGTGGGAATGACATGCGACGCTTCTGCTCCCGTTCCCGAAAGACTTTCAAAGCTTTACAAGAATGCAGGCTTTACAGATGACGATATCATCTACAAGGGTGACACAAGCAGTGACGAAACAACTCTTCACCTTATCTGCTATTACTTTGCTCACGAAATTCTCGGCGAAGAAGACAAAGAGCTTGACGACCTTATAAAGACTGCAATCACAAATCTTATGACTCATATCATCGACAACGGTTATGAGCTTCACGATTTCCACGGCGGTCCCACAAGCTGGGCAAAGTGGAGCAAGAGCTATTTCACAGGCGGTATCGGCTGGTGTGACGCTCCCCTTAACGCTAACGAAATGCTTATGTACTTAAAGCTTGCACAGAAGGTCTGCGGTGAAAACGAGCTCTGGGAAAGTGAATACAAGAGACTCATCGCAGAGGGCTATGCAGACCTCGGACCTCTTCACTATGACAGAGCATTTGCATCAAGCATTCCTGCAGGCTGTGATGTTGACGAAGACATCATGTACGGCGACCATATGCTTTCAAATATAACATTCTTCGGTCTTTCAATGTTTGAAACAGACGAAAAGCTCCGTGAGCTTTATCATAAGAGCTGGCTCAACTGGAGAGAAACATCGGTTGACCGTGAACATCATCCCATTTACGATATTCCTTATATGATTGCACGCCCCGAGCGTCCTCTCAATGAAGAAAAAATCAAGATGTGGTTCTACAGACACAACAGCAGTATGCTTGCTTCATCAGTAAGTCTTGACAACCGCCGTGATGTTGCCGCAAAGGAATTCATTGCAAGCTATCAGCAGACATCATATCTTCTTCCTCATGATGAAAGAGCAATTTCAAAATATGACCGTGACTCACTTCACTACATAAATGAAGAATCAGGCGGCAAGTTTGTTGTTGAAACATGTAAGGCTTTCACAACACCTTACTGGATGGGAAGATATTTCGGCATAATCGAAGAGGGAGGTAACAAATAATGCTTCACAATCTTATTATAATTCCCGATTGTCTTAATGAGCTTTCAGACGAGCATTTTGCAAGATATATGCTTTACACTCAGGCTGATGCTGTAAAGAACACAGGCAACGCTTACAGTGCCGCATTCGCTTCATCATACAATGCAGAGCTTCCCCGACTTCTCAGAATGGGCAGAGTAAATGTCTGCGTTTTCAGCCCTGAAACTCAGGGTGTGCCCGAGGGTGCATTCTATATGCAGAGCAATAAAATCGTTGAAAGAGTTCTCGGCTACAAGCCTGTAATGAATGAAGAGCTCGGTTCAATGGAAGAAATGATGGGCAAGCTCAGCGAGTCACTTGTTGACTTCCCCGTTATCAAGCCCGAAAATGAAAAGGTTTCTCTCATAAGAGATGAAGAGTCTGTTCTTCTCGAGGCTGAAAAATACAACACAGCAGCAGCTCTCCTTTGCGGAAAAACTGCAGACACAGAAGCTTTTAAGTGCGAATGGCTCAATCTCATCTCAGACGGCATTATCAGTGATAATGTTACAAAACTTCTTGACGATGCAAAGACAGCACTCGGCAAGGATATAAATGACCTTTTCCGTTTCGGCAGTGACAACATTGAGCTGACAGCACTCAAGATGTGTGAAGACGGCTCAGGCGATGTTGTACTGAGAATCAACGAAACAAAGGGACTTGACGAGGTTCATTCATTCATTATGAGTGACATTTATGAAATGGGCTTCCGTTTCGATATAAATGCTTACGAAACAAAGACCTTCAGAGTAACTCCCGACGGAATGGTAAGAGAAACCAACTTCGCAGAGGGAATTATTCCGTTTAATGAATTTGAATGGTAAACAGTAATTTATCGCTGAGCGATAAATTACTGCAGTGATATATTTTCCTGCGGAAAATGTGATATATCCGTCTGTGACGGATGTGATATATTTGCTTCGCAAATGTGATATAATTTGCCTCCGGCAAATTGTTTCGGA
>JAFUIY010000078.1 GCA_017473925.1 Clostridia bacterium
CTGTGACGGATGTGATATATTTGCTTCGCAAATGTGATATAATTTGCCTTCGGCAAATTGTTTCGGAAGCCCTTCGGGCTTGGATTTTACAATTGTGCATTATGCATTTTGCATTGTGCATTATCCCGATAAATTCTGATTCAACGGTGTGCTTATGAAAACAGAAAACAAAGAAATACTTCTCCGTATGGAGAATATAGAAAAAACATTTCCCGGTGTCAGGGCGCTTGATGATGTTTCTCTGACTGTCAGAGCAGGGACCGTACATGCCCTTATGGGTGAAAACGGTGCAGGTAAATCTACTCTCATGAAGTGCCTTTTCGGCGTCTACGGCAAGGATTCGGGAAAGATATATCTCGAGGGCAGGGAGGTAAGCTTCAGAAACTCTAAGGATGCCCTCGAAAACGGTGTAGCAATGGTACATCAGGAGCTCAATCAGGCTCTCAAACGCTCCGTAATGGACAATATGTGGCTGGGCAGATTTCCGAAAATCTCCCGTTTTCTGCCTCTTACAAGTGAAAAAAAGATGTATGACAGCACAAAGAAGCTCTTTGATTATCTCGGCATAGCAATTGACCCTGAAACCATTATGGGCACATTGTCCGTTTCACGCCGACAGATGGTCGAAATCGCAAAAGCGGTGTCATATGACTCTAAAATAATCGTTTTTGACGAGCCTACATCATCACTGACTGACAAGGAAACCGAACAGCTTTTCAGAATTATTGCGATGCTCCGTGACAGAGGCTGCGGAATTATTTATATATCCCACAAAATGGAAGAAATTCTGAAAATTTCCGATGAAATCACAATAATGCGTGACGGAAAGCATGTGAAGACCGTTTCTGCAAAGGAAATCACCATGGATGAAATCATAAGGCTGATGGTGGGCAGAGAGCTTACCAACAGATACCCCTCAAAAAGTCATGAAATCGGCAGAGAGTGGCTTCATGTGGAGAATCTGAGCTCACAGTATGCCAACCTCAGGGATGTTTCATTCACTGCCCGTAAGGGGGAAATTGTAGGTGTTGCAGGTCTTGACGGCTCAGGAAGAACGGAGCTTCTTGAAAATATTTTCGGCATTTCTGCAAGACGGAACGGTACAATCACCCTTGACGGCAGGGAAGTGAAGAACAAAAATCCGAGGGAATCCATAAAGAACGGCTTTGCTCTGCTGACGGAGGAAAGACGTGCAACGGGTATTTTCGGCATACTTGACATCCGTGAAAACACGGTTATTTCAAGTCTCGGAAGATACATGGCAGGGCCATTCCTGAGCAAGAAGCGTATGACGGAACATACGAAATGGTCAATTGATGCAATGCGCATAAAAACGCCCTCTCAGGAAACAAAAATCCGTACTCTTTCGGGAGGCAATCAGCAGAAGGTTATCCTGGGCAGATGGCTCCTGACAGAGCCTGACATACTTCTTCTTGACGAGCCGACAAGAGGTATTGATGTCGGGGCGAAATACGAGATATATCAGCTTATCCTTGAGCTTGCCGCAAAGGGCAAAACGGTTATTATGGTGTCCTCTGAGATGCCCGAGCTTCTGGGTGTGTGCGACAGAATAATCGTCATGTCGGGAGGCAGAAAAGCAGGAGAGGTTGATGCAAAAACAACAACGCAGGAGGAGATAATGTCTCTTGCGACGAAATATGCGTAAACAGTAATTTGTCGAGGTGTTTCAATGAACAATTTACAATTTACAATGTACAATGATTTGCAATAACCGCCTGTATCGCTACAACTGCACGATTGTAAATTGTACATTGTACATTGTTAATTGGCTCGATAAATTCCGATTTTCAGGAGGAATATTATGTCATCAACGATGTCTTCGGGTAAGTTTTCTGTTTTCAGGGAGCTTCCCGGTAAGGATAAAAGGCGTATTATCACAGATATGCTTTTTAACAATGCAATGTATATAATTATTGCAGCAGCAATCATTTTTATAGCAATCAGAGTACCCTCGTTCCTGTCGCTGTCCTCTGTTGTGAATATTATTTCTCTCACAGCCTCCAAGCTGCCCATCGCATTGGGTATTGCAGGATGTATCGTGCTGACAGGTACGGATATTTCTGCAGGCAGAGCTGTGGGGCTTACTGCCTGTGTTTCTGCCTCACTTCTGCAGATGGCAGGTTATCATAACAAAATGTTCCCTGATCTCGGGGTTATGCCGTTGTGGGCTGTGCTTCTGATTGTAATTGCAATCGGCGCACTCATAGGCTTTGTAAACGGCTTTTTCGTTGCAAAATTCAAGCTGCATCCCTTTATTGTCACACTTTCGACTCAGCTTGTGATTTTCGGTGCAATTCTCATGTATCTTATGACAGGCACAAACAACGGTCAGACACTTTCGGGGCTTGACCCGTCATATACTGAGTTTGTCAGGGGCACGCTTTTCTCAGTCGGCGGTGTTGCCGTGCCGAAATATGTGCTGTATTCGGCAATTATCACTGTTATTATGTGGATAATCTGGAATAAAACATCATTCGGTAAGAATATGTTTGCAGTGGGCTCAAATGAAGAGGCTGCGAATGTATCGGGTGTCAATGTCTTTGCAACGATTGTGGGCGTTTTCATGCTCGCAGGTGTGATGTACGGTATTACGGGCTTTATGGAGGGTGCAAGAATTGCATCGAGCTCTGCAAATACGGGACTTAATTACGAGAGTGATGCTATTGCCGCATGTGTTATCGGAGGCGTTTCATTTGTGGGCGGTACGGGTAAAATAAGCGGTGTTATTGTGGGCGTGCTTCTTCTGCAGATTATTTTTGTAGGACTTAATTTCCTGTCAGTATCGGCAAATATGCTTTATATTATCAAGGGTGCAATAATTCTTGCTGCATGTGCTGTGGATATGAGGAAGTACCTTGCGAAGAAGTAAAGCAGTTTGTGGTGTGTGATGAGTCAGAATTTATCGGGATAATGCACAATGCAAAATGCATAATGCACAATTATAAAATCCAAGCCCGTAGGGCTTCCGAAACAATTTGCCGAAGGCAAATTATATCACATTTGCGTAGCAAATATATCACATCCGTCATAGACGGATATATCACATTTTCCGCAGGAAAATATATCACTCAGTAATTTATCGCTCAGCGATAAATTACTGTTTCTTGTGCATTTTTAATAAAATAATTCATATATCTTTGCAATATTGGGCTGTATATTTTACTTGAAAAAAAAGTCGAAATAGGTTAAAATATATCATTATATATTTTGGATTACTATATCCCGTTTGTTTGGAGGAAAATATGAACTATACACTTACAAAGGCAAAAGCCAAGGAGCTTATAGAGAATAAGCTCTCCCATTTCTTCGGTGTCACAACCGAGAATGCATCATACGAGCAGTACTACCGTGCTGTTGCTATGATTCTCTGTGAAATGATGGGTGAAGGCAGAGCCGATTTTACTCAGAGAGCCGATAAGGCAGGCACAAAGAGAGTTTACTATCTCTCAATGGAATTCCTTATGGGTAAGTCACTTCGTAACAATCTTTACAACCTTAATCTTCAGAAGACATTTACTTCTGCACTTAAGGACTTCGGCGTGAACATAGAAAAGCTTTATGATTGTGAGCCTGATGCAGGTCTCGGCAACGGCGGTCTCGGCAGACTTGCCGCATGTTATCTTGACGGTCTTGCAACTCAGGAATACCCTGCAAGAGGCTATTCAATCCTTTATGAATACGGTATTTTCAAGCAGAAGCTTATTGACGGCTGGCAGACAGAGCTTCCCGATAACTGGCTTCCCGGCGGTGATGTATGGCTTATGCCCCGTGAAGAAAGCACGGTTGAAATCTGCTTTGAGGGCAGAGTTGAGGAAATCTGGGAAGACCATTATCATCATGTTGAGCTCAAGGATTACACAGCAATTCAGGCTGTTCCTTATGATATGTTTGTAGCAGGTAAGGACGGCAAGGGCATCAGTGTGCTCCGTCTCTGGACTGCAAAGGCTCCCGGTCTTGATATGGCACTCTTCAATCAGGGCGACTATATGCGTGCTATGGAAAAGAATGCTATGGCTGAGGTTATCAGTAAGGTTCTTTATCCTGCAGACAATCATCCCGAAGGTAAGAGCCTCCGTCTCCGTCAGCAGTATTTCTTTGTTTCTGCTTCAATTCAGGATATCATTCATCATCATCTCCGTCAGTACGGCACACTTGACAACCTTGCAGAAAAGGTTGCAATTCATGTCAACGACACACATCCCACACTTGCAATTCCCGAGCTTATGAGAATTATGCTTGACGAATGCGGTTACGGCTGGGACGATGCATGGAATATTGTCACAAAGACAGTTGCTTACACAAACCATACAGTTATGAAGGAAGCTCTCGAATGCTGGAGTGTTGAACTCATGCAGCGTCTTCTTCCCAGAGTTTATGAGATAATAAGAGAAATCGACAACCGTTTCAGAAGCTATGTATGGAACGCAACTTATGATGCTGATTATGTTGAAAGAACAGCAATCATTTCAAACGGTGTTGTCAGAATGGCAAATCTCTGCGTTGCAGGATGTCACAGCGTAAACGGTGTTTCAGCTCTTCATTCACAGATTCTCAAGGACACTGTTTTCAACGATTTCTACAGACTTACTCCCGATAAGTTCAAAAATGTCACAAACGGTATTGCTCACAGACGCTGGCTCTGTCAGGCAAACCCCGGTCTTACGGAATATCTCACAAAGCTCATCGGCAAGGACTTCATTCTTGAAGGCTCTGCCCTTGAAAAGCTCAGAGAATATGCAGATGACGAAACAGTTCTCGCTGACCTTGAGAAAATCAAGTTCGAGAACAAGAAGCGTTTTGCAGCTCACATCAAGAAAGTTCAGGGTATCGAGCTTGATCCCAACTCAATTTTTGATGTTCAGGTAAAGAGACTTCACGAGTACAAGAGACAGCATCTCAATGCACTCAACATTCTTGCAAAATACCTTGAAATCAAGGAAAATCCGGGCGGCAATTACGTTCCTCACACATATATTTTCGGCGCAAAGGCAGCTCCCGGCTACTTTGTTGCAAAGAAGATTATCAGCTTCATCATTGCCCTTGCAGACATGATAAACAACGACCCTGATGTAAACAAGTTCATGAAGGTTGTTTATGTTGAGGATTACAATGTTACAATGGCTGAAATGCTTATGCCCGCTGCTGATATCTCAGAGCAGATTTCTCTTGCAGGTACAGAGGCTTCAGGTACAGGTAACATGAAGCTTATGATCAACGGTGCTGTTACTCTCGGCACAATGGACGGTGCAAATGTCGAAATTTATGAGTCAGTCGGTGACGACAACATCATCATCTTCGGTATGAGCACTCCCGAGGTTGAACAGCTTAAGAAGTCAGGCTACAACCCCACAAGCTATTATCATAACAATCAGGAGCTTCACAGAGCTATTGATTTCATCAACAACAACGGAATCAACGGCAAGAGCTTCCCCGAAATCGGCGCAACAATCATTCATCACGACCCCTATATGGTTCTTGCTGATTTCGCTGATTACAGAAATGCACAGAAGAAAGCAGAAGCTCTCTTCCTCGACAGAAAAACATGGAACAGAATGTCACTGATGAACACAGCAGGTGCAGGCATCTTTGCAGCTGACCGTTCAATCAATGACTATGCAAGAGATATCTGGCATACAGGTTCTGCAAAAGGAAAGAAATAATTTATGTTCTTTGTTCCCTTTGATTCAAGAGACACAAGACACAAGTCCATACAAGGAAGTACAGCCGCAGGGGATTCCCTGTGGCTTTGTGTCTGTATGCCCAGAGAAATGATGTGCTCTGCAGTTTACCTTGTTTCAGGGTATGACGGCGAAGAAAAGCAGTACATAAAGCTTGACTGGAAATCAACTGACGGCATAACAGAATGGTGGGGAATTGAACATTGTTTCCCGAGAGCAGGGCTGTATTTTTATCATTTTGAATATGACACATCCTTTGGCAGAGGCAGGATTTTCAGACACTCTGCAGGCAAGGGATGCTTCAGTGACAGCGGAAATGAATGGCAGCAGACAGTTTATCTGCCTGAATTCACAACTCCCGAAGATTTCCCCGGCGGTGTTATGTATCAGATTTTTCCCGACAGATTTTTTGCATCGGGAACTCCGAAAAAGAATGTCCCCGAAGACAGAGTGATTCATAAAAGCTTCACGGAAGAACCCGAGTGGCAGGAAAACGGAAAATATCACCGTTGGAATGTTGATTTCTACGGCGGTGACCTTAAGGGTATCGAAATGAAACTGCCTTATCTCAGGGAACTGGGTGTTACATGTATTTATCTCAACCCCATTTTTGAGGCTCATTCAAATCACCGTTACGATACGGCAGACTATATGACAATCGACCCGTTACTTGGTGATTACGATGATTTTGTCTCCCTTTGCAAAGAGGCTGAAAAACACGGAATGAAGATTCTCCTTGACGGTGTTTTCAGCCATACGGGTGCAGACAGCATCTATTTTAATATATACAAAAGGTATAAAAATGAGGGTGCGTACAACTCTCAGCAGTCACCTTATTACAGTTGGTATAAATTCAAGTCATGGAATAATGATTACAACTCATGGTGGGGAATAAACACACTTCCCGAAACCAATGAAGAGGATGAAAATTACTGCCGTTTTATTGCAGGCAAAGACGGTGTTGTTGAAAAGTGGCTGAAGGCAGGTGCTTACGGCTTCCGTCTTGATGTTGCAGACGAACTGCCTGACAGCTTTATCGTAAAGCTTCGTGATGCTGTCAAGCACACAAAGCCTGAGGGGCTTCTTCTCGGTGAAGTGTGGGAGGATGCAAGCAACAAAATCAGTCACGGCGGAAGAAGACAGTATTTCTCGGGCAGAGAGCTTGACTCCGTTATGAATTATCCTTTCAGAAGTGCAATCATTGACTTTATGAAAACTGCCGATGCTGAAAAATTTATGGACAGTGTGCTGACAATCTGCGAAAATTATCCTCCTCAGGTGCTCTGCTGTCTTATGAATCATCTCGGCACTCATGATACGGAAAGAATTTTCAGTATTCTCGGCGGTCTTGACGGTGAAAACATCGGAAGAGAAGCACAGAGAAAGCTTAAGCTTAATGAAAAACAGAAAAAACAGGCAGAAAAGCTTTTGAGACAGGCTGTTGTGCTTCAGTATACGCTTCCCGGTGTGCCGTCAATCTATTACGGCGACGAAATGCTGACAGAGGGACTCAAAGACCCCTTCAACAGAACATTTTTCCCATGGGATAAGGAAAAGCCTCAGCTGTGGTATGACCTTGAATTCCTCGGAAAGGTCAGAAAGAAATATGACTGCCTGAAAAAAGGTAAGCTTTATCCCGTTTCTGCAACAATGGGCTGTATTGCGTATGTCAGGGCAAGTGAAAAGGACAGCCTTATGATTATTGCAAACAACAATGACCATGAAATCACATATTATCTGCCCGATGACTGGCACAATTCACATTGCATAACAGGGCAGAGAATGACATATTGCTCAGTTGTCATTGAGGCAAACACAGCGACGGTTATTGAGAGGTAAACAGTAATTTATCGCTGAGCGATAAATTACTGCAGTGATATATTTTCCTGCGGAAAATGTTATATATCCGTCTGTGACGGATGTGATATATTTGCTTCGCAAATGTGATATAATTTGCCTTCGGCAAATTGTTTCGGA
>JAFUIY010000079.1 GCA_017473925.1 Clostridia bacterium
CCTGTTTACCATGTTACACTTGACAGGGCAACCCGCCCTACGTTATTTACATATCCCTCGAACAGACGCCCGATGGGCGCCCCTACCGGGTTGATTTCACAATTATATAAATCCAACACCGTCAGGTGTTCCGAAATTGCGAATTGAGCATTGCGAATTGCGAATTTAAAAGACCTCGACAAATTACTGTTTAGTGTTTAAAGCACTTATTATATTCTTTCACCCATTTAAGGACTGCTTTGCGGTCGTAGTTTTTCGGCATTGAAGCTGTGACTGCAGTTGCTCTGACGAGTTCAAGCCCCATTCTGACAACCTTTTTAAGGACAACAGGATTGTTTATAAGTCCCTTGAGCTTTATGACAATATCTGCAGGCTTCATTCCGCCGAGCATTGCGGCAAGATTTGTGGAATCAGCACCGATTGTCATATCGTCTGCATTGAGAATGCCTGTTCTGAATATGTAATCAAGCTCATGTCCTTCAAGACGGGTAAGCATAAGCTTTACACATGCAAGGGGTGCAAGACCGCTGCCGATTTTCTTATAAAATTCAGTCTGATATTTCCAGAGTGTTTCCGCACTGAATGCATTGTCAATGTCTGCAATGACTGCATCTGCAAGAATTCTTGCAGCCTTGAAGCTGTTTGCAATGCCTGAGCCGATAATGGGCACTGTCATAAATGCACTGTCACCGATTGCTGCATAACCGTCTGCAACCATGACGCCGAGAGGCTGTCTGACGGGAATGTTTACAAACTGACCTCCGCGGAGCATTTCTGTGCCGATGCTGTCATTATCCTTGCGAAGTGACGCCATCGTTCTGTCAACCTCAGCCATATCAAAGGGCATAAATCTGCCGATAAGCACATCTGTATGCTCTTCCTCCGTTGCAACCCATGTAATTCCGAGCTTGTTTTCGTGAAGCATAAGCACCTTGAATGCATTTATGTCGTCAACCTCTGCAGTTTTGTTCCAGAATGCTCTGTAAACATAAAACTGCTCATATTCGATTGAATTGTTCTGAATTCCGAGCCAGTGGGGAAGTGCTTTTCTTACGGGTGAATTCATGCCTGCTGCATCAATAACAAGGTCACCTAAAATTTCGCCGTCATTTGTCTTTATGCCGACAATTCTGTTACCGAAAAGCACGGCACCCGTGATTTCGCAGTTATAAACGAACTTCACACCTGCTTTTTCAGCGTTCTCTATAATATAATTATATATATCCCTACGCTCCATCTGAATTTCAAGCTGCTCAACGGGAGTATTCTGATGAAGAGCCGTTTCCATTGCAGGACCGTAAAAAGTCATATCGTGCTTGAGATTCCGGAGTGATTTGTCAGGCAGGTCAAGACCGAGTGCAGTAAAACCCTTTTTATCAAAAATATCGGTCCAGTCATGCCCCATATTTTCTCTTGAATTCTTTTCATAAACGGTTACATCGTAGCCGTGCTTTGCAAGAAGCATACCTGCAGTTATACCGCCGTGACCGCCTCCGGCAACGATAATCTTATTACCCATAAGAATTCTCCTTACAGTAAATCGTCAAAGAATCTGATGTTTGAGGGAACGGGTTTTCTTTCGTCTGCCTGTTCCATTTTGATGACCTCAACAATTCTGTCATTTATGGGAGTGGGCACACCGCATTTTCTGCCCCATTCGCATACAACACCGTTGATTGCATCAACCTCACAGGGCTTGCCGTTTCTGATATCCTGAAGCATTGAGGGAACAATTCCTCTGTGCTTTTTCATTGCAATGGGAACAAGAAGTGTTGCAAATGCACGCTTAAAGGGATTTGTGTAATAGAAAAGCTTTGTGATGTCCTTGCCCTGAACGGGTACGAATTCAGCACCTGCAGCATGACCTACATCAATACATTCTTTCATGCAACGGACAGCAATTTTTCTTGCATCGGCATTTTCGGAAACATCACCGAATGTACCGCCTACAACAGTTCCGAGACCTGAGTATGTTGCATTGATGAGAAGCTTTGACCAACGGGCACCGATGAGGTTTTTCTCTTCGTAAACGGGACACATAAGCTCGAGAATGTCCTTAACCATGTTGAACTGCTCGTCTGTGATGCCTTTCATCTTGCCCATATGGAAAGAAAGACTGTCGGGTTCACTTGTGAGAACACATACACCGGGTTCTGTAAGCTCTGCACCCCATTCAACGGTACAGCCCATTGTGTGTTCTTCGCCTACAATTTCAGCAATACCCGGCTCAGGGATTCCGTTCTGAAGTGTAACGATTACACCTGTTTCTGTCATATAGTCTTTAAGGAAAGTGACAACCTCCTTGTTGAGAAGCTGTTTTGTCATAAGGAAAATAACATCGTATTTCTTAGTCATTTCATCGGGAGTGAGAGCTGTTACGGGAACTGTCATTTCAACAGTACCTTTTATGACAGCACCATTTTCCCTGAGAGCTGCAATGTGAGCCTTGTTCCTGTTGATAAGGTCAATCTGACCGCCGTTTTTAGTGATGTAAGCACCGAGAACAGTACCCAGTGAGCCTGCTCCGTAAATTGCACATGTGATATCTTTCATTATTAACACCTTCCTTTAATTGATTAATTCAAGAGTAACATATTTTATAAAAAAAAGCAATAAAAATTGAAAAATACTCTTGACAAACCGATACTGATGTGATATTATAATTGAGCATTATGGAGAGATACCGAAGTGGTCATAACGGAACGGTCTTGAAAACCGTCGTACCTTTACGGGTACCGTGGGTTCGAATCCCACTCTCTCCGCCATTTTTTTTATCCAAAAACAGAAAATCATGTTACCAAGGAGCAGTACTCAAGTTGGTGACGAGGCGCCCCTGCTAAGGGCGTAGGCCGGCTAAACCCCGGTGCGAGAGTTCGAGTCTCTCCTGCTCCGCCAAAAATACGACAGTCGTAAGACTGTCGTATTTTTTATCCATTGCGAAAGCAATGGCATATCATCAGCCGTCAGGCTGCATATCATCAACAACGGCATAGCCGTTGTTGTATATCATCACCGAAGGTGTATAAATCTTTCGCAATGTTGATATGCAGAACTTTGTTCCGATGATATGCAATGGTTCCGAAAAAACGCTGCAGGCCTGCCCGTAGGGGCAAGCCTGCAGTTTTCAGGTGTGCTATATAAATAGGAGAATGTTAAATTCTATATGCACTATCAGTTAAAAAGGCTCATGAACCATTCAATAATCTTATTGAAGAATTCAACTATCTTTTCAAAGAATGAAAGCTCTTCTTCAACAGGTTCTTCGGGTTCTTCAGGTTCTGTTGTAGGCTCATCGGGCTCTGTTGTGGGCTCGTCGGGCTCTGTTGTGGGCTCATCGGGCTCTGTTGTGGGCTCATCGGGCTCTGTTGTGGGTTCATCGGGCTCTGTTGTAGGCTCGTCGGGCTCTGTTGTGGGCTCGTCGGGCTCTGTTGTGGGCTCGTCGGGCTCTGTTGTAGGCTCGTCGGGCTCTGTTGTGGGTTCATCGGGCTCTGTTGTAGGCTCGTCAACAACTGTATCATCAGCTGCAAAGTAAGGAATAATGCCTGCTTCTCTGATAAGGTCAAGAGCTGCGGGAACAAGGTCAGCCTTTCTTGCATTGATGCTCTTCATGTTGTTTGATGCGATAACAACATCATTGTCGCCTGATGTGAATTCTTCCTGAACTGTTACAGTTGCTTCATAATCTTCTGCATTTACTGTATCGGGGAAGATAGCATCAACGATGTGCTCTGATGCATTGATGAGTGCCTTTGTTACGGGAACACCGGCTGCAACGTCTTCTGTCTTTGTCTTTGTTTCAAAGAGACCGAGGAAGCCGTCAAGGTTGCCTTCAAGACCGTCTGCAAAGATGTAATCATTGAGAACAAGGTCAACGTCAAATGCGAAATTGTCGCTTGCACAGTTTGAAGCAAGTGAGCCGAGAGGAAGGATTGCATTTGCAACTGCACTTATCTTATCGAATGTGTCTGTGTATTCATTGTCACAAGCGATGATGATGCCGTCTGCAAGCTCGTATACTCTGTTAACCATAGCTGTGAGAGTATCGCTCCATGTTGCACCCTTTTCAACGCCGAATGCGAATTTAACTTCGGGAACTGTTGCAAGGACATCACCGAGTAATTCTGCGATGAGGTCGTTTGCTGTATCGTTAAGGAATACATCAACTGCCCATGTTGTTGCTTCAAATGCAACGTCAACAAGCTTTGTCATGATGATGTCCTTAGCTTCACCGTCAGCAACAGCTGCTGTTGTCTTTGCGGGAACTGTAAGTGCAAGACCGAGTTCTGCAAGAGCTGTGTTAGCTTCGGGAATATACTTGCCGAGTGCATAATCTGTAGCTGCAACTGCCATTGCATCGAGAGTATCAAGACCTTCGAGTGCTGTGTGGAGTTCTGCAATTACTTCATTTGTGCCGTCGTCAAGAATGTCGAGTGCCATTGAAATTGCTGATACATAAAGTCCTTCTACTGATGAGAAATCAATTGCATAGAGAAGGTCAGCCTTCATGCCGTTGAGCTGTGCGAGTACATCGCTCATACCCATTTCTTCGATAACTGCCTGAAGACCTTCGTCATTCATAACTTCTTCAGCAGCAGCCATCATATCGTTTGCTGTGTCACAGATCTTCTGAAGATTTGCTGTGAGATTGTTGTTGTCACCGTCTGTGAGGTCAAGAGCTGTCATACCTGAATCACTTACAAGCATATCAACAAGACCTACAAGGATGTGGTTGACCTGACCTACAGCACCGTCATATGCATCGTAGTTGCCTGCGATATCAAGAAGGTCTGCATCAATGTCAAAGTCTGTGTCAAGGAAATCATAGAGTGCCTTTGCATCTTCAATGTTGAGGTTGCCGGAAAGGTCGTCAAGAACGATAACTGCAACGGGGTTTGTGATGTAGCCTGATGCATCAAGATCCTGCTCCATTGTAAAGCCGTAAGCTGTTACATTAACCTTTGCTGTAGCTGTTGCTGTAACCTGAACGATGAATTCATCGTCTGTTGCCCAGCCTTCGTATGCCATTTCAGCATCAATTGTTGAAACCTCTGCAGCTGTGATAGTTGTACCGTCAACCATCTGAGCAGCAGCTTCGTTTGCCTTTTCAAGAGCAATATCGTTTACATATGTTTCGATATCAGCAAAGCTGATGATAACATTTGAAATTTCTTCTTCGCCCTGAGTAACCTTGACGCCGAAGCATTCACTCATAGCGGGAGCCTTATTTTCATCAATCATAAGAGCTGCATATTCATCAGCAACTGTTGTGCCTGCTACTTCAAAGCCTTCAGCTGCGATCTGATCTGCATATGTTGAGTAAATAAGCTGTTTGTATTCTTTTGATGTGGGCTTGTATTCTTTAACAAGAGTTTCTGCGTTTGCACCTGTGTAAACGCCTACAACGGGAGCCTCAAAGTTGACATCGAGAGCCTGTTCCCATGTAAGAGCATTGACAGCAGCGATTGCGCCGTCAGCTACAGTTACCTGATAGTAAGCATCGCCGTTCTTGAAATATGCTGTGCCGCCTGAAACCTCTTCAAGGAGAGTGAGGTCAGCATAAACAGCATTGAATGCATCTGCAACAGCTGTATCGGTAACAGCTTCGCCGACTGTTGCTGTGTAGCCGAGCATTGACTTGAGCATTGTACGGACTACTGTGTCGAAAATGTAGTTGTAGTATGTGTCGATTGCAACCTGATTGTCTGCCTGAACAAGAGCTACAAAATTCTCTACGAGTGTGTAGATGTCTGTTGTTCTCAGGTCATAAGCCTTGAGAGCTGCGATACCGTCTTCAGAAAGAACACCGTTTTCTTCGCAAAGGCCTGCAAACCATGCAAGAATGCCGTTTGAAATGATTTCGTCAAATGTTTCTGTTCTGTTGCCGTTTTCGTCACAAGGGATTGCATAATCCATTTCTGCAGCGATACCTGCAATGAACTTCTCCTGAATGTCATTGCCGATGAGGTAGTTGTTGTAGAAATCAATAACCTTCTTGTTTGTTTCGTCTGCGGGATCAAGAGCGAGGATATATTCGCCTACCTTACCGTAGTCAAATACCTTGCCTTCTTCCCAGTGGAAAACCTTGCCGAATACATCTGAGTTGTCAGCCATGAACTGAATAACGCCGTAGATGAATTCAAGGTTGCCGTCTGCTCTCTTGAGAGTCTTGAGGTTAGTTACATCAAAATTTGCGAAATCGCCTTCAAGCTGAGCAAGATAGTCTGCATAGGCAACAATGTCGTCAACGCCCTTGATTTCGGGGATGTCAACAGCAATTGTCTGTCCCATAACTTCAACTTCGAATGTTTCAAAGTCGTCTGTTACTTCTGCGATGTGTCTGTCAACCCAGTCAAGGATGACAGCTGCCATCTGTTCGTGTGTAAGTTCATCTATGCCTTCACCGTCTGCAACAGCAGCTCTGTCATAAGCAGCTTCAGTTGCAAATGCACCTACAGGTGAAACACTGAAAAGCATAAGGATTGAAAGTAAGATTGCCAGTGTTTTTTTCATTAAAGGTTCCTCCTTTGAATTTTTTTCTGAACACTGTCAGTTAACAAGAAGGGTGTACTTATCACCCTACAACTAAATTCTATGAAAATATAAAAAATAAAACAAGTAACAAAACCTGATTTTGTGTCAACATTTGGACAAAAAATCAGGTCTGATGCTTGTATTTTTATTGAATTTGTATATCAGTTTTCTGTTTTATTGATCTTTTCAATCAGGTTGAAAATACTTCTGCATTTTTCAATTTCTTTTCTGAATCTTACTTCGTCATAGTCAGACAAACCAAGATAGATAATACAGATATATCCGGCAAAAAAAGCTGAATAGCCGCAATTTGCAATTGTCATTTTATTTTTTAGCATACCTGAAGCATCTACGGCATCAAAATATTCCTCTGCATGTGCAAAAGCCTTGCTGCCGAATTCAATGCATTTTTCATTCGATGTGAAATAACTGAGCAACATATAATCATATTCATCAAAAATGATATTCTCTTTTTTTACAGCATATGAGAGCTCATTATCATCACACATCAACAATAAAAATGATTCTTTTATTATTTTCTTTATGATATCATCTTTTAATGCTTCGGTAAATTCATCAAAGTCTTTATAATGCAGATAAAATGCAGCTCTTGACACATCAGCCTTTTTGCAAAGGTTGGTGACAGTCATTTTTCTTTCATCATTCTTTTTTATAATATCACACAATGCAACTGTAAGTTTCTGTTCAAGTGGTCTGCACATTGCTCAATTTTCCTCTGCTTTCCCTGATAACTCATAAATACTTTTATAAATTTTTATAAATTCAGGCGGATATTCCTCTTTTTTGACAAGTGAACGAAAATATGTTGCTATACCCGACAAAGCCAAAAATCTCAGATAAAACGACTGTTCTTCATCAAGCTCGCCGGCAAAACTGTTTCCGCATTCCATTATAATCGGCAATGCAAGTTCATACATTTTTCTGTCAGCATTTTCACCGCAGAGAAGGGCTATATATTTACGCTGACTGTTAAGTATCTTACAGATATCTTCAGTAGATTCAGATATATCTCCGTTCATCATAAATATATCAACAAGCTTTTCTGCAAGACTGCTGATAAGATGCTTACATACCTTTATATGCATATCAAATATGTCTTCGTATTTTCTGTAAAAGGTCATACGGCTGACGCCTGCTTTTTCAATAAGCTCAGAAACCGAAATTTTACTGTAGTGTTTTTCCTCAAGCAATGAAAAATATACCTGCTCCAACTTGTCCAGTGCAGATATGTGTTTGCTATTATTCAACGCCGACCCTCCTGCCGAAAAATCCCTATGATAGTATTTTATCATTTTAATTTTTTTTTGCAACGGCTGTTAGACACAAAGGGGTGATTTGTAACATAACAAAAAGCTTACTCAGTGAAACCGAATAAGCTTTTTACATTTATAATAGTATTATCATTTATAAGGCTTTTCATTAATAAATACTCTGAAAAAAGGCAGACATGAAGAGAAGAATTTTTTATAAGCTCTGCAGTAGTCTTCGCTTCGCTGAGTACGCTTGCAGCCGCCTGCACGGCACATTCCGTAGACTGCACAGTTCTTGCATTTTTCGGGCACCTTCAGGCTTTCACGGATAAAATTTTTCGCAGTTTCACTCTTTTCCATTGTGGTGAAATCTGTTTCTTTTATGTTGCCTAAAAAATATTCATCGGTGCAGTAGAAGTCGCAGGGATAGATATTTCCGTTAGCTTCGGACACGTACTGATGTGTGCAATGTCCCTGAATTCCGCACTGCTCGGTGGGCTGTCTGAGGAAGAGCCTTACCCAGTTGTCAAACTGACGGATGCTGACATAATTATGCCTTACATAGTCCTTGACATAGAGATTGAACACCTTTATGAGGAAATCTGCATACTGGTCGGCTGTCATATAGAGTTCACTCTGCTCGTCGGAATCAAAGGGACGAAGACACGGAATGAACTGCAGATATTTAAAGCCTCTGTCACGGAAAAATTTATAGATTCTCTCTCCGTTTTCGGCACAGTAACCCGTTAAAACGGTCAGAATATTGAAATCCACATTGTGTTTTTTCAGGATATCAGCTGCAGACAGAATTTTGTAAAATGAGTTCTGTCCCGACGGTTTTTTGCGGAATTTATTACCCTCAAAATCTCCGTCAAGGCTCAGTCCCACAAGGAATTTGTTATCGTGTAAAAAGTCTGCCCATTCGCCGTCAATAAGAGTTCCGTTTGTCTGCATACCGTAGAAAACGGGACTTTTTTTAGTGTTGAGTCTGTTCACCGTATCAACAAAAAAACGGAAGTAGTCAAGCCCTGCAAGGGTCGGCTCACCGCCCTGAAATGCGAATGCAACAGACTCACCCGAAGCATATTTCAAGGCTTTTTCTATGAGTATTTCCGCAGTGTCCTTCTCCATAATGCCGAAACCGAGATGCTCACGATGCTCGGAAACATCACGGTAAAAGCAGTATTCACAGGAGAGATTGCACAGCGACGATGCAGGCTTAATCATAAGGGAAATTGGGGGCATGGGTTTTCTCCGTTAAATCAGAATTTGTCAATGAACAATTTACAATTTACAATGTACAATGATTTACAAAGAACTGCCTGTATCGCTGCATCTGCACGATTGTAAATTGCACATTGTACATTGTTAATTGGTTCGACAAATTACTGTTTATTCTTCAATAATTCCTCTTCTGTTTTCCTTGAAGCTGTCCATAATTTCGTGCATTTTTGCTTTATACTGCTCGGAAATTTCAGGGTAGACGGGGGTACGGTTATAGTTTTCCGCATAGTCGTCTGTGAGGATATGGAGCCAGTTCTTTCTGTTCTTGTCCCAGAATGCAGAGTTATCGTTCTGAATCTTTTCAAAATACTTGAATGTGATGTATTCATTATCAAGAACATCGTATGTATAATCGGGGTAAAGTGCTTTGACTTCCGATGTGGGCATTGTGTACTGGATTGCCTTGAGCTTTTCTCTCTTCATATGAAGAATGGGATGCTCTGATGTGTGGATAACAGCATCATCTTTAAGAAGAGAAGCCATTGAAATACCGTCGATTGTTCTGTCTGTGGGAAGATAATTCTTCTGTCCGCCGTTACCTGTGATACCTGCAAGCTCAACAAGAGTTGGGTAAAGGTCAACAAGAACTGCAGAATTGTTTCTTTCTGTTCCCACTTCACCGAGGGCACCGTTTGCATTGTCCCAACGGATCATAAAGGGAACCTTCTGACCGCCTTCGTATGCAAGGTACTTACCGCCACGGAGGTCTGCAACAGAGCCTTCAAGAGCAGGTCCGTTGTCACTTGTGAACACGATAATTGTGTCTTCAAGAACGCCGAGCTTTTCCATTGTGTCGAAAAGCTGACCGAGATAATAGTCAAACTCTGTTACACAGTCAACATATGTACCCATACCTGATGTGCCGTCAAAATCGTCACCTGCATAGATAGGTGCGTGAGGCCAGGGTGAAGCATAGAATGCGAAGAAAGGTGCATCCTCCTGTGCTTTTTCGGTAATCCAGTCAGTGATTTCCTCATGAATCCACTTTGTAGCCTGACTCTGGTCCTTGAGTTCATCCGTGCCGTGTGCAATAGTCCATTCGCCGTTTTCTTCAGTTACGTGATAGAAAGGCTTCATATCATTTACGTGGTGGCTTCCGTAGAAGTAGTCGAAGCCCTGATTTGTGGGAAGATATTCGCCGTAGTCACCCAGATGCCACTTACCGAATGCACCTGTTGAGTAGCCTGCAGCCTGGAATGTTTCTGCAAATGTGATTTCATCGCCGAGCATACCGTCTGCATTGTTGCCCATTTCAATTGAGTTGAAAATTCTTGTCTGTGCAAAGGGTGAAAGCGTGTCAACTGTGGGATAGATAACATTATCTGCATAGCCACGGTAGGGGTATCTGCCCGTAAGAGCTGCAAAACGAGCAGGTGAGCAGACTGAATACGCAGAATAGAAGTTTGTGAGATTGAGTCCGTTTTCACCGATGGAGTCGATGTTGGGAGTGTCATAGATTGCACCGTTGAGTGAAACGTCACCGTAACCCAGGTCGTCCATCATAATGAAAAGCACATTGGGGTTGTCCTTTGAAGCCTTGTCAACACCGCCAAGGTAATCGTCCTGACCGTCCCAGAGTCTGTCAGTGTTTGGCTTTGAACGAAGGTTCATTGTCAGAACATAAGCAACGCTTGTACCCATAAGGAGCACGCTCATAACGCCTGAAAGTGCCTTCTTGACGCCTTCTTTTGTAAATGATTTCTTTGCAATGAAGAAGAGTCCCCAGAGTGCGAGTGCCGTGGGAAGAACAAGAAGCAGATTGCCTAAAAGTCTTGTGAAGAAATTGCCTTCACCTGTAAGTAACGGATGGTCAGCCGAATTGAAGCCTGCAAGACCTGATGTGAATGCACCGAAGCCTGCATCTGCACCCCAGATTATGAAGTAAACCACAACGCCGATGCTTGCAGCTGCATAACCGAGAATCATAGGTGCATAGACCTTTTTCTTAATGATAAGACTCAGCGCAATGACTGCTGACATAATGCAGTTGAATGCTACGCACACAACGGCAACAATGTTAAGCCTTAAAATCCAAAGGGACAGCATGAGTCCCAGTCCGATTACCATAAAAATCAGAGGAAAAACCTTTTTTTCCGTGTCGAGAGTGATGTTCTTTTTCATCTCTGACCCTCCTGAACAGTTATTTTCCGATAACGATGTCTGACAGGACAACGCTATTCCATATTAAATATATAATAACAACTGCTGTCGGAAATTGCAATAATTTTTTATACTCTTTGTGCAAAATTTACTTTTGTTATTGACAAATTTTTTTTGGTATTATATAATACAATTAACAATGTATTGGTATCGCTACAATACGACAAAACTCTTTACGGAGGTAAAAAAAATGAAAAAATTATTGTCAGTTATCATGGCTGTTGTCATGCTTCTTTCAATCGGTTCAGTAGCAGCTTTTGCAGCTGAAACATACGAAATTGTTTTTGCAGACTGTCCTTATGATGTAGCTCCCTACAGAACAGACTATGTCGGCAAATACATGGGTTATCAGTACGGTGTTGACTACTGGTACACCATCACAAACGAAGACGGAACAACAACTGATATCAAGGGCTTCCCCTACAGCATCGAAGTAACTGCAGGCAAGGCACTTGAGTTCACTGTTTCTGTTGCTGATTATGTTGAGCCCGCTTCTGTCAGAATGCTTGCATTCCCCAGAGATATGGAAACTGCAAATCTCTATGACAGCCTTACAGGCGAGCCCTTCGCACAGTATCATATCGCAAGAAGCCAGGCAAACACATACGGTGTAGTTCCCAAGGAAGACCTCACAATCTGTCTTTCAGAGTTCCACCTTTACAATGACTGCTTCCTTTACAACTTCCCCAAAACAGATTACTATGAAACAAAGCGTGTTCAGTACAATGCTGAAGCTATCAATCCCTGGGATATGTACACAGACTTTGAATGGGACAACACAAAGGTAATCTATGTGAACGAAACTGTTTTTGTTCAGGTTACACTTCCCCTCAATGACCCTGCTCACACATATCACTATGAAAACTATCAGGTTTACTACACAACAGGCTACGGCGAAGAGACAACATATCTCAGAAAGCCTGCTTCCGAAAAGGAAGGCACAGAGGAAATTGACCTTCGTGTTGCTCACTATGAGACAGAAGAAGAATGGGTTGACATCTATGCAATCCCCAATGCTGACCCCACAATGGAATTCAAGATTGCAGGTACAGTAACATACACACTTGACATGCTCAAGGATTTCTTCGAGGATTTCAGCCTTGAAAATCTCGAAAATCTCGACATGAGCACACTTGACTTCGGTCCCCTTGTTGAGTTTGCAATCAGACTTCTTACTCTTATCATGAAGCTCCTTGCAGGCTTCGGTCTTGAAATTGATATTTCATCACTTCTTGGTTGATTATTCGTTCTTTGCAAGACATTATCCCATATCAAAGAGAGGCAGGACATTGTGTCCTGCCTCTCTTTCTTTTTCAGAAAACGGTTCTGACTGTTTTTTCACAGCATGCAGGTGAATATGTAAAGGAATCAATATGCCTGCCTTTAAAGAAATATTCAGTTTTCCGTTCGTTGCAGGATGCATCAAAGGCATCGACGATTATCAGCTTGAGCTTCATTTTATCAGGTATGATATTCTTGATAAACACACTGCAGTGCTGTCCCGCTTCAATACCGTCGGTCAGCTCTGCAAGGCCTGCAAGGTTCGGCATAAGCTCCACAAAAATGCCGTAGCTTTCAACGGAACGGACGACACCAGGAACTGTCTGACCGACTGCAAACAGAGATGCATTTTCCTCCCATGTGCCGAGAAGCTCCTTCATCGTCAGAACGATTCTTCCCCGTTCATCAACACTCCTGACAACAGCCTTTATATCATCCCCGACTGCAAGTCTTGCCGAGGGATGAGGAATCCGTGAAACGGAAATCCCGTCAATGGGAAGAAGCGCACTGACTCCGCAGCCGATGTCACAGAAAGCACCGAAGGGCTCAAGATGTGTCACAACAGCACTTACAACATCACCCGGTCTGAGCTTTGACAAATAATTATTTATGCAGTCCTCCTGAACTACCCGACGGCTGAGCACTGCAAAGGGTACATCCCCCGGTCCGTTCTCAATTTCAAGCACCCTGAAGCACACAGGCTTGTTGACTCTTGAAATAATTGCAATATCACGGACAGAGCCGTCACTTATCCCCACAGCACACTCATTACGGGGAATAATCCCTCTCATTGAGCCGAGATTGACATGAAGATTATGCTCGTTGTCACACAGCAATGCCCTTGATTCAAGGATTGTACCCCTGTTCATGGCTTCATGCAAGGCTGCAGATGAAAAAACAGAACCGCCCGTCATTGATTTATAAATTATCCTGCCTTCAGGTCTGTAATCAGTCATACCGACCTTCCTTTCAAAATTGTTTTATTCAGACACTTTAAATACTATGTAACGGAAAAATTTTTTAGAATAAAAATATTCCATATCACCTGATTATGTGTTATTATATACATAATCGGAGGGTTTCCTATGGATATAAGTGTCGGAACTAAAGTCGAAATGAAAAAACAGCACCCCTGCGGATGCCGTGAATTTGAAATACTCAGAATCGGAATGGATTTCAGAATCCGTTGCTGCGGCTGTTCAAGGGAAGTAATGCTTCCCAGAAGCAAGGCTGAGAAAAACATAAAACGAATAATTGAAGCTAAGGAATAAACTATGAAAAATACAGAAATTCTCGCTCCTGCAGGCGGTCGGGAGCAGCTTATTGCCGCTGTCAGATGCGGTGCAGATGCCGTCTATCTCGGCACTCAGAGGTTCAATGCAAGAAACAATGCATCGAACTTTTCTGCAGAAGAGCTCAATGATGCTGTCACCTACTGTCATGAGAGAAATGTCAGCGTCTATGTGACAATGAACACCCTTGTCACAGACAATGAGCTCGGCGATGTTATTGAAGAAATAAAAATGATTGCAGAAAGCGGAGCCGATGCCGTTATTATTCAGGATATCGGTGTTGCTGCTCTGTGGAAAAAATACTGTCCCTCAATGAAGCTCCATGCTTCCACACAGATGACAATACACAACCTCAGCGGAGCACTTGAAGCAGAAAGACTCGGCTTCAGCCGTATCGTTCTTGCCCGTGAGCTGTCCTTTGAGGAGATAAAAACAATTGCAGAGAATGTCAGTGCTGAAATTGAAGTCTTTGTTCACGGAGCACTGTGCATGAGTGTTTCGGGCACCTGTCTTCTCTCATCAATGATAGGCTCAAGAAGCGGTAACAGAGGCAGATGCGCTCAGCCCTGCAGACTGAATTTCAATGTGGGCGGCAGAGAATATGCATTGTCACTCAAGGACCTCTCACTTGCCGAAAACATCAAGGACCTTGAAAATGCAGGTGTGAAATCCTTTAAAATTGAAGGCAGAATGAAGCGTCCCGAATATGTCGCAGCTGCCGTAACAGCTGTCAGGAATGCCCGTGAGGGTAAGGCGGTGGACATGGAGTCACTCCGTGCCGTTTTCTCAAGAAGCGGCTTCACAAAGGGATATTTTGAGGGTAAAAGAACCCTTGAGATGTTCGGTTACCGCCGTCATGAGGATGTAACGGCAATGACGGGAATTCTCAAAGAAATGACTGCCCTGTATAAGGATGAAATAAGCAGAATACCCCTTGATATTTCATTTTCAGCCGACAGGAACGGCTCACGGGCTGTTTTCTCTGACGGCACAAACGATGTGACAGTAACAGGTGATATCCCCGAAGAAGCCCGTACAAAGCCCCTTGACGACGGATTTGTAACAAAATGCATGTCAAAGCTCGGCGGAACATATTTTTACCTTGACAACATGGCAACACTTATTGACGACGGTCTTTCACTATCGGCATCACAGATTAACAACATGCGCCGTGAAGGAATTGAAAGGCTCTGTCAGCTCAGGCAGACAAAAAAGGCTTATGAAATTGTAACTCCCGAAGAAAAAAAGAAAACATTTTCTGCAGTGTCAAGGACACAGACAATCAGAATGAGATTTGAGCTGTTTTCACAGGCCTTTGACGACGAAAAAGCAGACAGAATCATTCTGCCGATGACGGAAATACTGAAGCATCCCGAAAGCGTTGAATTATTCGGAAGAAAGCTCATATGCGAGCTTCCGTTTCTTGTTTTCGGTGCCGATGAAAAAAGACTCAATGACTGCCTTGAAAAGCTCAGGAATATCGGTGTAAAATCAGTTATTGCCGACAATATCGGAACACTTTCAGCAGCAAAAAAAGCAGGATTTACCGTTCACGGAGGACACGGTCTCAATGTGCTCAATTCCGTCTCTCTTGAAGAGTATGTATCTCTGGGGTGTGCCGATATCACAACATCTCCCGAGCTTATGATGTCATACTTTGACAAGCTCGTTTCACCCGTGCCGAAAGGTGTAATCGGATACGGTTATCTTCCTCTTATGCGGTTCAGAGCATGTCCCGCACAGGGTAAAGACGGCTGCCGTGACTGCAAGGGCTTTACCGTTGTAAAGGACCGTCTCGGCATTGACTTCTACATTATATGCTCGCAAAAAAAATACTCTTCCCTTTTAAATTCCGTTCCCGTCTATATAGGTGACAAGCCCCACGGAAGGGCTGATTTTGTGACCCTTTATTTTACAGCAGAAAAGCAGAACAGATGCAGAGTAATTCTTGATGCATTCTGCAAGGGAGAGGGGCTGAACACAAAGAAAACCGGCGGACTTTACTACAGAGAGCTTCTATGACACATTATTTTTCACTCAACGATTACTGCCGTAAGGAATTCGGCAAAAAGCTTTATAAATTATCACTTGACGGTGCAATGACCTGTCCCAACCGTGACGGTACGGTGGGGACGGGTGGTTGCATTTTCTGTTCTGAGGAGGGCTCTGGCGAATTCTCAGAAAAATGCTGCGGTGACATAAACACACAGATTGAAAATGCAAAAAAGAGAGTTGCCCATAAAAACAAAAACGGAGGCTATATCGCCTATTTCCAGAGCTTTACAAACACATATGCACCCGTGGAATACCTGAGAAAAATCTTCACGGAAGCAATAAACCATCCCGATATTGACGTGCTGTCAGTTGCCACAAGACCCGACTGTCTCGGTGACGATGTCGTTGAATTACTGAAAGAGCTCAACGGCATTAAGCCGGTGTGGATTGAGCTTGGCTTTCAGACATCAAAGGAGGAATCGGCAGTTTTCATCCGCAGAGGATACACAAATGATGTCTTTGTAAATGCCGTGAAAAAGCTGAAGTCTGCAGGAATAAAGACTGTGGCACACATCATTGCAGGGCTCCCCGGTGAAAGCTATGAAGACATTGAAAACAGCGTGAAGTTCGTTTGTGCGGCAGGCATATGGGGCATAAAAATTCATCTTCTCCATGTCATGAAAGGAACCGACCTTGAAAAGCTTTACAGCAACGGATATTTCAGCTGCCTTGACATGAATGAATATCTTGATTATATCTGCCGTCTTGTTCAGATTATCCCCGGGGATATCGTTATCCACAGGCTGACGGGTGACGGTGACAAAAGGAAGCTTGTTGCACCCTTATGGAGCGGTGACAAAAAGCGTGTACTCAACGTTCTTGCAAGAAAAATGGATGAAAACAAAATAATACAAGGAATTTTCCATAATAAATAAAAATTATAATAAATAATAAAGTAAAAATACTTGACAATTACTTAATAAAGTTATAATATATTATAGATAATGCATAAATATTATCTTTGCATTATTTTCTGAATTATTATCCTGACACAAAAAAGTCAGTTATTTCAGTAAAACAAAAAAAAACACACGGAGGTGTAAAAAGATGAATTTAGGCTTGGCAATCGGTCTTATCGTTGCAGCAGCAGTTGTTTTCGGTGCAGTCGGCTTTATTCTCGGCGGTCTTCACAGAAAAAAGGTTGCAGAAGCAGCCATAGGCTCAGCAACGGAAGAAGCTAACAGAATTGTCAGTCAGGCTGTTTCAGAGGCAGAATCAAAGAAAAAAGAAGCTATTCTTGAAGCCAAGGATGAGATACATAAACAGCGTGCAGACCTCGACAGAGAAATCAGAGAACGTCGTAACGAAGTTCAGAAGCAGGAAAGACGTCTTGTCCAGAAGGAAGAAAATCTTGATAAGAAAACAGACAACCTCGAAAAGAAAGAGGAAACTCTGAACAAGAAAATCAAAGATGCCGAAACAAAGCTCGAAGAAGTTGAAGCTCTCAAAAAGAGTCAGTTCGACATGCTCGAGAAAATTTCGGGCTTCACAAAAGAGCAGGCTAAAGAACATCTTATCAGAAACCTTGAGGGTGAGCTTACACACGAAAAGGCACTCAAGATTCTTGAAATCGAACAGCAGACAAAAGATGATGCAGAAAATCTCGCAAGAGAAATCATAACATCAGCAATCCAGAGATGTGCAGCTGACCATGCGGCAGAAGCAACAGTTTCCGTTGTCGCTCTTCCCAATGACGAAATGAAGGGCAGAATCATCGGCCGTGAGGGCAGAAACATCAGAACACTTGAAACAATCACAGGTGTCGACCTTATCATCGACGACACACCCGAAGCTATCACAGTTTCAAGCTTCGACCCCGTCAGAAGAGAAATTGCAAGACTTACTCTTGAAAAGCTCATCACAGACGGCAGAATTCATCCCACACGAATTGAAGAAATGTACGAAAAGTCAAAGAGAGAGGTTGAGCACTCAATCAAGCAGGCAGGTGACAGAGCTGTCATTGATGCAGGTGTCAACGGTCTCCACGGCGAGCTCGTAAAGCTTATAGGCAGACTCAAATACCGTACAAGCTACGGTCAGAATGTGCTTAACCATTCACTTGAGGTTTCTTACATTGCAGGTCTTATGGCTGCTGAAATCGGTGCAGATGTCAAGCTCGCAAAGAGAGCAGGTCTTCTTCACGATATCGGTAAGGCTCTTGACCATCAGTTTGACGGCTCACACATTGAGCTCGGTGTTGAATACGCAAAGAAATACAAGGAAAACGACGCTGTTGTTCATGCTATCCATGCACACCACGGTGACATCGAAGCTAAGACAATCGTTGCATGTCTTGTTCAGGCTGCAGATGCTATTTCAGCTGCAAGACCCGGTGCAAGAAGAGAAAATGTACAGAACTACATCAAGCGTCTTGAAAAGCTTGAGGAAATCGCAACCTCATTCAACGGTGTTGAAAAGTCCTTTGCCATCCAGGCAGGCCGTGAAGTCCGTATCATGGTCAAGCCCGATGTTATTTCTGATGATCAGATGATTCTCGTTGCAAGAGATATCGTCAAAAAGATTGAGGATGAGCTTGAATATCCCGGTCAGATCAAGGTCAACATCATCAGAGAAAGCCGTGCATGTGACTACGCCAAGTAAGGGTAGTCTCACTAAGCGAAGACCAAAAGAAAAATAAAAACAACAAGCAGTTTACAGATATACAGTCTGTAGACTGCTTTTAGTTTTTTTCATTACAAGCCAATTTTAATTATTTCTTTTTATCCGTTTTCTTCATCTTATTGAAACTGCCCTTGCTCAGTTTTTTCTTGTTGACATATATTCTTATTTTTTGTATTATATATAGGGTGAAAATATATGAAAATTCTTGCAATCGGCGATGTTGTCGGCACAAACGGATGTGAATGCCTGCGACGGATTCTGCCCGCATACAGACGGCACAACGGTATTGACCTGTGCATTGTCAACGGTGAAAACTCAGCTCAGGGCAACGGCATTCTTCCCCAGTCTGCAGAGCATCTTCTCACAAGCGGTGCAGACATCATCACAACGGGCAACCATGCCTTCAGACGCTTTGAAATATACAACAAATTTGACGAAGAGGGCTACCCTCTTATCCGTCCTGCAAACTTTTACAGGACTGCTCCCGGCAAGGGATATTATATAATTGACAAGGGCTTCATGAAAATTGCAGTTATCAACCTTGCAGGAACCGTCTATCTCGAAAACAACGACAATCCCTTTGACTGCATTGACCGTATTCTCAGTGAAGTCAGCGACTGCCGTATAAAGCTTGTGGATTTCCATGCGGAAGCCACTGCAGAAAAAAGGGCAATGGGCTTTTATCTTGACGGCAAGGTGTCTGCAATTTTCGGCACACACACCCATGTACAGACTAATGACGCACAGGTTCTCCCCAACGGCACGGGCTACATTACCGACATCGGTATGACAGGTCCCGTACAGTCAGTTTTAGGCGTTACACCGTCTCTTGCAATTGAAAAAATCAGAACAAATCTCCCCGTCAGGTTTGAAAATCCCGACGGAGAATGCAGAATGGAGGGCTGTATCTTTGAAATCGACAACAAAACAGGAAAAACACTTTCGGCTGAAGCCGTTTCTGTTTCATAGGCTTGCAGCACTCGTTGCATTATTGCTTGTTTCCGCAATTGTTTTTACGGGCTGCGACAATGAGGTTGTACCGGTAGGCACAGAAACAACTCAGCCTGCCAACAATCACATGCCCTCAACGGATAATGCACTGAACGTAGGCTACTCCGAAGAGGATTCGCTCAATCCGTTCTTTATGACAACAGACATAAACAGTGACATCGTGTCACTTGTGTTTGAGCCTCTTTTCTATCTTGACGACTCATTTATGGCAAGGAACGGTCTTGCAGTGTCATACACACAGAATGCTACCTCCCTGACTGTCACCCTTGACACCACAGCCGCATTCTCAGACGGTGTTCAGTTTTCTTCAGCAGATGTATTATATTCCTTCAACATGGCAAAAGAGTCAGCGAAATACAGAAATGAGCTTTCCTCATTCTCATCTGCAGCGGCAACAGCAGCCGATACAATTGTTTTTACACTGAAGGAATCCCAGAGAAATGCAGTTGACTCACTTACCTTCCCTGTCGTAAAATCATCCACTGCAGGAGATAAGGATGCTGCACCCGTCGGCACGGGACTTTACAGCTATAATCTCTCGGGCGAAAGGATAAAGCTTGAATACAACCCCTACTGCCGAAAGCCCCAGCCCAATATCGGCATAGTCAATCTTATGCCCATAACATCAGCATCAACACTCATACACACCCTTGAGCTTGGCACGATTGATGCATTTTTTGATGACTTTTCTCAGGGCAGCTACTCACAGGCAAATGCTCAGACTGCAAGGACAAATCTTTCAAACCTTGTTTTTCTTGGTATGAACTGCAATTCCTACGGTCTTAACACGGCTGAGGTCCGTCAGGCAGTTTATTTTTCAATCAACAGACAGGCAATTGCAAAGGAGTCCTTCAAGAATTATGCAGTTGCAAGTGCTGTCCCCTATCATCCCGAATGGCATGTACTCAGCGAATCGGAAGCAGACATTTCACACCTGACTCTTGACTACTCATCTGCAAAAACACTTCTTAAGGAAGCAGGAGTCCGGGGGACGGTCAACTACTCACTTATCGTCTACTCAGGCAACAACTTCAAGGTTGCTGCAGCAAAGGAAATACAGAAAAGTCTGAAAAATATCAATATAAATGTCACCATCCGTGAACTTACATGGGACGACTATGTTTTTGCCCTGCAGAATAACGCATATGACCTTTATATCGGCGAAATCAAGCTCCCGGGCAATATGGATATGACTTCCCTTTTCAGCAAAAACAGCCCCGTATACGGCATTTCAGGAGCAGACACAACCGATGTTGCATATGCAGAGTTCAGGAACGGAAACATTTCAATTGAAGCATTCATGCAGTCATATCTGCAGAACATGCCCTTTGCTCCGATATGTTTCAGACTCGGTGCGCTGTTCTATTCAGATGCAATCACACCTGCTGCAGACTGCGATATAAACAACGCTTACAAGAATGTATACGAATGGGACAAAATTATTCCATAAATTACGGGAAGATGTGTATTTCACATCTTCTTTTTTTACAATTCCATAATATTATTTCAATTTTGATTTAATAAAACAAACCTAACATATTGTATTAACGGTTGATTATATATGCCGTTTTACGGCAATACTACCGTTGACTATCAATAGCGAGGTTTTCATGGTGAACATACGGAAATTATGTGACAATATTTTTACAAGGAACGGAATTCTGCAGCATAAGCAGCGTAACGATGATGCTTATTTCAAGGCTGTTACGGAGATGTCCGCAGAGCTCAGAAACAGAAAAATGTATCATATATCAACAGAAAGCCATGACGGACTCAGACTTCACGGACACCTGAGAAATGCAGATGAACCGAAAAGAATCATTCTTGCACTCCATGGTTATGCAAGCACCTTCGACCGTGATTTTGCCCTTGTTGCCGACCGTCTTAATGACACAGGCTGTACCGTATTGTTTGCAGAGCACCGTGCCCACGGAAAAAGTGAGGGCGGATACACCTCAATGGGAATCAACGAGAGATACGACTGCATAAAATGGCTTGAATTTATAAACAGGAACATTTCAGATAAGCTCCCCGTTTATATTTACGGAATGTCAATGGGTGCTGCAACTGCACTTATGGCAGCAGGAAAACCGATGTCTGCAAATGTACACGGAATCATCGCTGACAGCCCCTTTATATCACCCATTGATGCAATAACACATTTCTTCACAAAAAAAGCAGGTGACAGAATAAGTGTTGCAACGATAACGGAAAGGCTTGACAGAATGCTTATGAAGCGCTTCGGCTTCAGCCTTTATGACTATTCCGTCAGGGAGGCACTCAAGTCTGTTTCAAGACCCGTGCTTCTGCTTCACGGTGCAAAGGACACCGTCAATCCCATATCAATGACTCAGGAGATTTTCGACAGCTGTAACAGTGAAAAAACGCTTACCGTATTCAGCAATTCCAAGCATCTGAGAGGGTGCTTCGATGAAAAAGACCGTTACTTCAACGCCCTTGATAAATTCTTTGCAGAAAACGACAGCAGAACCTTCAGTGAGGAAATACACCTCAATTATCCTGAAAAAACAATGTTTCAGATGGTAAAGGATGCCGCTGCAAGGTTGCCCCAGGACCCCGCATATAACTTTGAGGGAAAGAAAACCACCTACGGGAAAATGATGAGAAAAATTGAAAAAACGGCAAAGGCATTCATCAAGCTCGGTATAAAAAAAGGGGACACCGTGACCTTATGCATGCCCAATACACCACAGGCTGTTGACAGCCTTTATGCACTCAACAGCATCGGTGCCGTGGTAAGCTTCATCCATCCCCTTTCGGCTGAAAAGGAGATTGCATATTACCTCAGTCTTTCAAAGAGCAAGGCAATTGTCGTGCCTGACCTTTTCTATGAGAATGTCGTCAATGCAATGAATGATGTAAAGCATAATGTAAAAATTGTCGTTGCCCGAATCCAGGACGAGCTGACACCCGTTCTTTATGCTGCATACACAATAAAAAAGGGAAAGGACTATCTGTCATTTCCCGATAAAAGAGGCGGTATACTCTGGAAAGACTTCATAAAGGACGGCGAAGCAGTTTCATCTCTGCCGGAAGCTCCTTATGAAAAAGACAGAACTGCCGTTATACTTTACAGCGGAGGTACGACAGGTTCGGCAAAGGGTATATGCCTTACAGACCTGAACTTCAACGCCCTTGCGATGCAGGCAAGAATAAGCATGGAATGCGAATTCTCAAGAGGGCTTAAAAATCTGTCTGCAATGCCTATGTTCCACGGTTTCGGTCTGGGAATAGGTATTCATACCGTTCTTATAAACAACGCCTGCTGTGTGCTTCTTGCACAGTTCAACACAAAGACATATGCAAAAGCAATGCTTAAACGCAAGCCGAATTTCATTGCAGGTGTTCCCACAATATTCAAAATGCTTGTTGAGTGTGATGAGCTGAAGAATGCAGATTTATCATTCCTCAAGGGAATGTTTGTGGGCGGTGACTCAATGCCCGCTGACCTTAAAAGGAAGGTCGATTCATTCCTTAAAAGCCACGGTACAGATATTCAGGTCCGTGAGGGTTACGGTCTGACTGAGTGTGTGACTGCAAGCTGTCTGACACCGAAGGACACCTATAAAGAAGGCAGTATCGGCCGTCCTTTCCCTGATATGGTTTACAAAGCCGTTATCCCCGGCACTGAAAAGGAAGTTCCTGCAGGCGAAGACGGTGAGCTCATTATCAGCGGTCCTACTGTCATGCAGGGCTATCTTGACAACGAAGAGGAAACAGCTGTAGTCCTGCGTACACATTCAGACGGCATAACATGGCTTCATACGGGAGACATGGGTTCAATCGACGAAGACGGCTATGTCAGCTTCCGTCAGAGAATAAAGCGGATGATTATAACCTCAGGCTACAATGTGTATCCGTCACAGGTGGAAAAGGCAATCGAATCCCATCCCGATGTTGACTACTGCTGTGTAATCGGCGTAAAAGACCCTTACAGAATGGAGCGTATCAAGGCTTATATCGTCACAAATGAGGGTATTGACGGAAACGACAGCCTTGCCGAATCCATTAAGGACCATTGCAGAAAGCAGATTGCAGGCTATGCAATACCGAAGGAAGTGGAGTTCAGAAAAGAGCTCCCCAGAACGCTTGTAGGCAAAGTGGCGTACAGAAAATTGGAAGATGAATAAAAAAATGCAAGGCTTATCACCTTGCATTTTCTTGTTTTATGATTATTTCTTATCATCCTTAAAAAGCTCAGCTGCGCTTGTTGCCAGTGATGCAAGCCCCTGAAGCTCTGACGGAATGATAATCTTTGTTGCCTTGCCGTCTGCAGCTGCAGCAAATGATTCAAGGCTCTTAATTGTAAGAACTTCCTTTGTGGGAGCAGCTTCATTGAGGAGTCTGATACCCTCTGCCTTTGCACGCTGAACCTCAATAATAGCCTGAGCTTCACCCTCTGCCTCATGAATCTTGGCTTCTCTTACAGCCTCTGCCTTAAGGATTGCAGCCTGCTTTTCGCCCTCTGCAGCAAGAATCTGAGATTCCTTCTTACCCTCAGCAACAAGAATCTGACTTGCCTTCTCACCCTCTGCACGAAGAATAGCTTCACGGCGTTCACGCTCTGCCTTCATCTGCTTTTCCATGGCATCCTGGATTTCCTTGGGCGGGAAGATGTTTTTAAGCTCAACACGGTTCACCTTGATACCCCAGGGATCTGTTGCCTCATCAAGGATACCTCTGATTTTTGCATTGATGATATCTCTTGAAGTAAGTGTTGTGTCGAAATCCATTTCACCGATGATGTTACGAAGTGTTGTTGCAGTAAGATTCTCAATAGCTGCAACGGGATTTTCAACACCGTAAGTATAAAGCTTGGGGTCTGTTATCTGATAGAAAACAACAGTGTCTATCTGCATTGTAACGTTATCCATTGTGATAACGGGCTGAGGCGGGAAATCCGCAACCTTTTCCTTGAGGGAAACGATTTTTGAAACTCTTTCAATAAAAGGTATCTTCACATGAAGACCTGTCTGCCATGTTCCCTGATAGGCACCGAGTCTTTCCATGACATATGCCTTTGACTGCGGAACAATCTTGATGTTTGCAATAACAACAATAAGCAAAAACACAACAAGAACTGCCAATGTAATAATCCAACCCATAATAATACCTCCGATTAATTTTCTTTTATAACAAGAAGCTTTACGCCGCTTATTTCTTTGACAATGACCTTTTCATTTTCGCCGATAACTGAGTCATCCTGTGAACGGGCTGTCCATACAGCACCTGCAACCCTGACCTGTCCCGACGGAGCAAGATTGTCAATTGCTTCGGTAACAATACCCGTTTTTCCGATAACCATATCGGCGTTGGTAGGTTCAGCTTTTCCGTTGACCATTTTTTTCACAAGAGGGCGTGTGACAATGACGGCTATTGCAGAAACGATGACGAACACAACAATCTGAATCCATATCTGTTCAACACCTGCAAGGGCAACGAAGAATGACGCCAATGCACCGATTGCGAACCATACGGAAACCATCTGTGTAGTACAGAATTCCACAATGACCGCTGCAACAAGTACGCCGAGCCATACATATACCATCATCTGTGGTCACCTCCTTGATATAAATATATCATATTCCTTTTTCGTTGTAAATATTTATTTCTCATTTGTAATCATTATGCAAAAATTGTTAATAGAAAAATAATAATTTCACAAAAAATTTATACCAAAAAACTTAAAACGGACTGCAGACTCAGAGCTGCAATCCGTTTGTTTTGTTTCTTTTTTCTTCGCTCAGTGAGACATTTCAATAATTAATACTGCCAGAAGCCCACTTTCTTCATGCACTTTCTGACTGTTCTGTCGGCAATTCCTGATGCCTTTTCTGCACCGAGTTTTGCACATTCCTCAAGGTATGCCTTATCCTTGACAAGTCTGTGATATTCTTCCTGAAGAGGACGAAGCTCTTCAACGACAGCCTCTGCAACTGCTGCCTTGAAATCACCGTAGCCCTTGCCTGCAAACTCGTCTGTGATAGCTTCATATGACTTGCCTGTACATGCAGAATAGATATCCATAAGGTTTGATACACCGGGCTTGTCTTCGCTGTAATATACAGCAGCCTCGGAGTCTGTGACAGCGCTCTTTATCTTCTTGACAATCACATTGGGGTCTTCCGTAACAAGAATGAATGACTTCTGGTTTGTATCGGATTTGCTCATCTTCTTTTCGGGCTCCTGAAGAGACATAACCCTTGCACCTGCCTTGCCGATAAAGGGCTCGGGAACCTTGAAGAAATCACCGTAAAGACCGTTGAAACGGTTTGCGATGTCACGGGTGAGTTCAAGATGCTGCTTCTGGTCTGCACCGATGGGCACATAGTCAGCATTGTAAAGAAGAATATCTGCTGCCATAAGAGTGGGGTATGTGAAAAGACCGAGATTGACATTGTCGGCATGCTTTGCAGATTTGTCCTTGAACTGTGTCATTCTTGATGCTTCGCCGAACTGTGTATAACAGTCAAGAATCCAGCCGAGCTGTGCATGGGCTGAAACGTGGCTCTGACAGAAGATTATATTCTTTTCGGGGTCAAGACCCATTGCAAGAAGGATTGCAAAAAGGTCAATTGTTCTCTTTCTGAGATCTGCGGGAGCAGTTCTTACGGTGATTGAATGCAGGTCTGCCGCACCGAAAAGACAGTCATACTCCTGTGCCATTGATTTCCAGTTCTTGAACGCACCGAGATAGTTGCCCAGAGTGGGAGTACCCGTGGGCTGTATAAGACTTAATACTACTTTTTTCTGTTCGTTGTTTTCCATATATAACAAACCTTTCATACGGAATGATTTTTTAAATCAGAATTTATCGGGATAATGCACAATGCAAAATGCATAATGCACAATTGTAAAATCCAAGCCCGAAGGGCTTCCGAAACAATTTGCCGAAGGCAAATTATATCACATTTGCGAAGCAAATATATCACATCCGTCACAG
>JAFUIY010000080.1 GCA_017473925.1 Clostridia bacterium
AGTCCGTCGTAATACAAACATATTTCGTAGGGCGGCTTGCACTCAAGCCGCCGATTTGTCGAAGACAAATTGGAAATCTTTGATTTCCACTATCAGACAAATCCACTTATTGAGTTTATTGCAATAGAACGGTATTCCACCGTTATTGCTCCATTACATTACGCAATCGGCGGGTTGAGGGCAACCCGCCCTACGAAGTTTGTTTTTCCTTCAAACGGACGCCCGATGGGCGCCCCTACCGGGTTGATTTCACAATTATATAAATCCAACACCGTCAGGTGTTCCGAAATTGCGAATTGAGCATTGCGAATTGCGAATTTAAAAGACCTCGACAAATTACTGTTTATTTCAACTGTTTTCCTGGTTCTGTTTCAGTTTTTTTCTGAACTGTACTTCACTCAGCATTGCGCTTCCCAGAATCAGTACGGCACCGATAATACCGTAAATATCCATACCCTCTTTAAGGATGAATGCCGAAAGAAGAATTGCAACGGCAGGGTCAATATAGCTGAAAATTGCAACAGTCTGTGCTTTCAGGTCTTTCATGGAGTTGAAATAAAGGGCGTAGGCAATTCCCGTATGAACGATACCTGTTATCAGGAGCATTACAACCGTCATGGGTGTAAATGACAGCTTTGAAATGTCCTCTGTCAGGAATATGTAAGGAATAACTACCACTGCTGCAGTGCCAAGCTGCATTACTGTTTTTTCATAAGCTGAAATCTCTCTGAGCTTCTTGTTGAGTATGATAACTGATGCATAAAGTATTGCAGCACCCAGACCGAATAAAATTCCTTTCAGTTCATCTGCTTCGGGGATACCGTTCTTTACAACACCCGAAACAAATACCATGCCTATGATTGCTCCGATAAGGCAGAGAAACTGCTTTAAAGTCAGCTTTTCTTTCAGTAAAAAGGGAGACGCAAGCATTACAAAAAAGGGTGCAAGGTAGTAAGTAAGTGTTGCTGTTGCAACGGTTGTGTAGTTATATGCTTCAAAGAGAAAAATCCAGTTGAAGCCTATTGCCGCACCTGAAAGCAGAAGAATAAGCAGATTGTTTTTTATATTCTCCCGTGAAAGTCTGTTTTTTGTTACAAGCACCACAAGCAATAAAAAAATCATACCTATAAGCCCTCTTGCACATGCAATTATGCTTGAGGGCATGGGTATGTATTTTACAAATATTCCGATACTGCTGAAAATGAGCATCGATGCCGTGAGCTGTAACTTTGAGCTTACAGCAGATTTCATATTAAACTTCAGCCTCTTCTTTTTCTTCTTCGGGAATTACAGAAGTACAGTGGGGGCAGCGTGTTGCTTCGATAGCAATTTCACTCATACAGAAGGGGCACTTCTTTGTTGTGGGAGCAGCGGGCTCTTCCTTCTTCTTGCCGATAGTCATCATCTTGTTGATAGCCTTGACAATGCAGAAGAGAATGAATGCCATGATGATGAAATTGATAACAGCTGTAACGAAGTTTGATGCATAAACACCGATTTCTGTAGTTTCAATAGGGTCTCCTGCTGTGATGAACTGAAGAATGGGGTTAATGAAGTTGTCTGTAAGTGATGTGACGATATCCTTGAATGCGGCACCGATAATTACGCCTACTGCAAGGTCAAGCACATTACCTTTAAGAGCAAACTCTTTGAATTCCTTTAAAAACTTTTTCATACACAAATCATCCTTTTTTGTTTATATATTATTATTCCTTTGAGGAATGATAATTCGGTTCGCATGTGAGATTGACACCGAGTCTCTTGAAGACCTTTTCGTCAATCTGTGAGAGCATAACTGTTGAGTGAACCTCACAGCCTCTCAGGTTTCCGAGCTGTTCCATTGCTTTTTCGGCATCGGGATTTGTCACGGCACTGATTGAAAGAGCAATGAGAACTTCGTCTGTATGAAGACGGGGATTTCTGTTGCCGAGATGATCAACCTTGAGATGCTGTATGGGCTGAATTGTTTCGGGTGAGATGAGATGAAGCTCATCGTCAAGCCCTGCAAGAGCCTTGAGAGCATTGAGAAGAAGTGCAGATGATGAACCTAAAAGCTCTGATGTTCTGCCTGTGAGAATTCTTCCGTCATGAAGCTCGATTGCAGCAGCAGGACGGCCTGTCAGCTCTGCTTTCTGCAAAGCGGGAGCAATAACGGCTCTTTCATTTGCAGTGACACCTGCTTTTTTCATGAGAAGCTCAAGCTTGTAAATTGTATCATCGCCTGTCTTACCCTTACGGTGGTCGCACAGACCTGTGTAATAACGGCGTATGATTTCGTCACAGGAAGCCTTTCTTGCGGCTTCATCGTCAAAAATACAGTTACCTGCCATGTTAACACCCATGTCTGTGGGGGATTTGTAGGGGCATTCACCGTAAATTGTTTCAAGCATTGCCTTTACAACGGGGAAAATCTCAACATCACGGTTGTAGTTGACTGTTGTTTCGCCGTATGCTTCAAGGTGGAACGGGTCAATCATGTTGACATCATTAAGGTCAGCCGTAGCAGCCTCGTAAGCGAGGTTTACAGGGTGATTGAGAGGCAGATTCCAGATGGGGAATGTTTCAAATTTTGCATAACCTGCGGCAATACCTTTTTTATGTTCATGATAAAGCTGTGAAAGGCAGGTTGCCATTTTTCCACTTCCGGGACCGGGAGCCGTGACAACAACGAGCTCACGGGATGTTTCGATATATTCGTTCATTCCGTATCCTTCGTCACTTACAACCTTTGCGACATTTGAGGGATAACCCTCGATTGCATAGTGCTTGTACACCTTTACTCCGAGGCTTTCGAGACGCTTCTGGAATGCATTTGCCTGAGGCTGGTTTGCATAACAGGTAAGCACAACACTGCCTACATAAAGACCGATGCTTCTGAAAATATCGATAAGACGGATTGTGTCCATATCGTAGGTGATACCTAGGTCACCGCGGAGCTTGTTTTTCTCAATATGGGATGCATTGATAGCGATTACGATTTCGACCTTATCCTTTATCTGCAGGAGCATTCTGAGCTTACTGTCAGGCTTGAAGCCGGGAAGCACTCTCGATGCGTGGAAGTCATCGTAAAGCTTTCCGCCGAACTCAAGATAAAGCTTTCCGCCGAATTTATCAATACGGTCACGGATATGCTCTGACTGCATTTTCAGATATCTGTCGTTGTCAAAACCTGTTTTTATCATTTCCTGTCGCCTCTTAAAATTTTTTCAAACATTTTTATTATATCATAGAGAAATATTGTTTTCAATAAACATTATAAATTTTTAATTAAAACAAAATACTGTTTATAAAAGAAAACAGCCGACCATGTGGCCGGCTGATGTTTTGTTCAATTACTTTGTGAAGTAAACAAAGTTTGTGTACTTGATAACATCTGTTCTTGTAGCAGTAGCAGGACCGTTGCTGCCCTTGATACCGATACCCATGATCTTACCTGTGATTGAGAAATCATAGTTCATCTGAACATCCATTGATGCGACCTTGAGTGTATCAATCTCAGCTGTGAGCTTGAGTGTACAATCTCTGTATGTCATTGTGTAATCGATGCTGTCGTTGTACCAGTACTTGCTCTGAGCCTTTGATGTGAAGTGAGCAACTGTTTCAGCGGGGAACATCTTGCCTGTGAATGTATCAGCAGTAACATCATCACCGTTTACTGTTTCGTCGTTAAGAACGATTGTGATGTTGTACATACCGTCCTTGATTGCACATGTGTAGCTCTTGATCTTGCTTGCATCAATAAGTGTGATGTCGAAAAGATTTTCGTAAGCTTCAACTGAATCCTGATTGTATGTAACAACCTGAGCTTTCTTCTGTGAAGTGAGCTCCTTGTTATACATATCGAAGTATGTCTTTGAGTTTGTGTTTACATTGATATTGTTAAGGTTCTGGTAAGCGTACTTTGAGTATGCACAACCGTAAGCTCTTGCAAGTGAAAGAGCGTTTGCAGCTGTAAGAAGAACCTCGTAATCTGTTCTGGGCATTGAAAGAAGCTGGTCAACTGAGTAATCATCAAGTCTTGCAGCAATTCTGAGAACAAGTCTTGCATCTTCTGCAGCAATCTTGTTGTCACCGCTGATATCAGCAACACTCATAAGGTCAGCATCCTGAATGGGCTTTTCAAGCTTTGCAGCAATACGGAGAACGTATCTTGCGTCAGCAGCTGTGATAGCATCGTCAAAGATAACGTCGCCGGGAAGAGCACGGTAAACATGGTCAATACCTGCTTCATGAAGGTACTTGTCAGTTGCAGAATCCTTGTAAACTAACATTTCGGGGTAAACAGCTGTAATTGAATCGTAAAGGAAGAAACAGTCTTCACCGAAGTATTCAACTGACATGGGAACCTTGAGCTTGAATGAGATAACATCAGCTCTGTCTTCACCTACATAGAAAGCTTCGGGAGCAATTCTCTTGAATACGTTGGGAATTGTAACGTCATCAAGCTCACCCTTGTACTTGACAAGAGTTGTACCGATGTTTACGAATTCTGAAGGATAGTTTTCAAGCCAGGGTGTGCCTGCAAAAGCGTTCTTGCCTACTTCGATGTCTGTAACACCGTTTGCAACAAAAACATCTGTAAGATACTTACAGCCTTCGAATGCACTTTCACCGATGACCTTGAGTTCCTTGGGAATGTAGATTGTTGTGATGCCCTTATTGTTTTTGAAAGCACCTGCTGCAACTGTTGAACAGTTGTAGGGGATTGTGACAACATCGTCAGTACCCTTGTAAGCTACAAGAGTATCGCCTTCAATAACATAATCCTGCTTGTGGTCTTCGTACCAGTCTTCGGGAATGAATTCTTCTTCCTCTTCTTCTGCTTCAACTCTGACCTGAACTTCTACGTTGTTACAACCGTAGAAAGCGTCTTCGTCAATGAATGTCACGTCTTCTGAAACTGAAACACCCTTGAGCTCAAGAAGATTATCAAAGGTATGTTCAGCAATGCCGACAACCTTGTAACCGTCAATCTCGTCGGGAATTTCAACGTAACCGTCAGCGGGTACTTCGCCCTTGAATGCTGTAACATAGATTTCATCCATGTCTTCATTTGCAAAATAATATGCGAATGAATAGTCAGCAGCAAATGCTGTAACGGCAATACTCATAACCATTACAACAGCAAGGACGGCTGAAAGAATTTTCTTTAAGGTTTTCATAAGAAAAGCCTCCTGTATAAATTTAGTTCCTTTTTTCTTAAAAAATGCGATAAAAAGGTATTGTTAACAGAATTATAAACCAAAAAAACAATTATGTCAATAACGATATTTAATAAAAATAAGAAATCAACAAAAATTTTTAGAATTAAACACCCGAATATGAAGCAAAACCGCCGTCAACGGGAAGAATCACACCTGTGATGAAGCCTGAATACTGCTCATCGGCAAGGAAAAGGAGTGAGCCTGTGAGGTCTTCGGGAGTGCCGAATCTGCCAAGGGGTGTGTGGCCGATAATCTTCTCGCTTCTGGGTGAAAGTGAGCCGTCTTCATTGTAAAGAAGAGCCTTGTTCTGGTTTGTTGAGAAAAAGCCGGGTGCAATTGCATTGACTCTGATGCCCACATCTGAGAAATGAACAGCCATGAACTGAGTAAAGTTTGAAACTGCAGCCTTTGCAGCTGAGTATGCGGGAATCTTTGTAAGGGGACGGAATGCATTCATTGATGAAACATTGATGATTGTTGCATTGGGCTTTCCGACCATGTCAATTGCAAATGCCTGAGTTGTGAGAAGTGTGCCAAGGAAATTGAGATTGAAAACGAACTCGATACCCTTGGGGTCAAGGTCAAAGAATGTCTTTACGCCTTCAGCCTTTTCAGCAATGTCACAAAGCTCAAGCTTTTCCTTTGATGTTGTACCCTTGGGATTGTTACCGCCTGCACCGTTGATAAGAATATCACATGTGCCGAGCTTTTCGTTGATGACATCTCTTGCTGCATCAAGGCTTGCCTTTTCGAGGACATTACATGCAACACCGATTGCTGTACCGCCTGCTGCAATAATTTCATCAGCAACTGCCTGAGCTGCTGCTTCATTGAGGTCAAGGACTGCAACCTTTACACCCTGTGATGCAAGATCCGTTGCAAAGCCTGAACAAAGAACTCCGCCGCCGCCTGTTACTACGGCAACACGGTTTTTTAAATTTTCATGTCTGAACATTTTTATCACCTTTTTTTAATGCACAATGCAAAATGCATAATGCACAATTATTAATCTCTGCTTGATTTTACTATTACAGTAAGTATTTTTGAAAGTTCACAACAATCATTATATAAACTATCAAATTCTTCTTTTGAAAGAAAATCAGTTTCATATAATAATTCAAGCCAGTATTCTGTCTCATTTGCTTCTTTTAATGCAGTATTCATTTTGAATGAAAAATCTGCTTTACTGAAACCTCTGACTGCTTCACGTATATTAGCGCCTATACTTGTGCCGGACCTTGCAATCTGTTTTGACAAAATATATTCTTTTTTTTCATCTTTCAGATAAACATAAAGTTTGATTATTCTTACTGCAAATTTTTTACTTTTAGTTAAAACTATATTATTATCGTCCACAGCCGGTTACCACTTGATTATGCATTGTGCATTATGCATTATGCATTCTCAGAAATGCATTATTGAATCACAATATTTGACTCGCCGAAAATCTGCTTCTGGACATACTGTGCCGAGTAGGGATAATCCACCATCCACATCCATGAGCTGCCGTTATACTCTTCTCTTGCAGACAGAGGAGGTGCTTCCATGGAGTAAACCTGGAAATTGTACCACTTGCCGAGAATTGCGTTTGTGCCCAGAGAGATAATCTTTGTCATGGGACAGTCGGTATAAACATATTCGCCGAGGGTCTGGACAACATTATTAAGGTCAGAAAGACCGAGGGTTCTGCTCTTTTTGATGATTGCATTGATAACCTTACGCTGATTTTCAGCTCTCTGTACATCGCCTGTGACATAAATCTTTCTCATTCGTGAGAAAAGCAATGCCTGTTCACCGTTAAGAAGAACGTTTTCACCGTAGGGAACGCCCGAAATATTGGCATAATCCTCCATTGCCTGAGCTTCCTTCTGTGTGACATCGAGATTGACACCGCCGATGGCATCAATGACCTTTTCAAATGCTTCAAAGTCAACTGCAACGAAATAATCAACATCAATCTTGTAATTATATTCGATTGCATTCATAAGACAGTCGGCACCGCCGTAAGCATAAGCCGCATTGAGCTTTGAATAGTAACCGCTGCCGTCTGAATCCTCAAAATATGTGTAGCTGTCACGAAGGAAGGAGCAGAGTGTGATTCTTCCGTTCTTTTTGTCAACGGAGGCGAGCATCATAACGTCGCTGTTGCCCTGCATGGGGACTCCGCCGGAAGCATCAATGCCAACAATGAGAATATTGAGCACATTGTTTGAAGCCATATGGTCACCGTCGTTTGTGTACCAGTTATAAAGCGTTGTGGAAATGTCACTGTTATCACGGATAGCGGTAATCATGTCATAGTATTCTTTTTTTTCTTCCTCTGCAAGGTCTTCGTAAAGAACACTGTCATCCTTACTGCCGCTGTTATCATCGGTACTGTCAACATGATTGATGCCGATAGAATTCATATATATCATTATTCCGCCGATAAGGGCAAGAATAATCACCAGAAGAATAATTACTATTGAAAGAATAACCTTCTTAAGTGTACCCTTTTTTTTCTTTTCAGGCTTTTCGGCAGATGCACTTGCAACCTGTTTTTCCATATCTTTTCACCTCTGCATGAATGCTTATTCCTGTGTTTCAGCTGCTTCTGCAGTTTCGTTTTCAGCGGAAGCTTCCTGTTCTTCGCTTTCTTCATCGCTGTGCTCGATATTGGTGAGAGTAACTACTCTTTCGCCTTCCTTGACCTTCATTACACGCACACCCTTTGAAGGTCTTGCGAATATGCTGATGCTGTCAGCAGGAATTCTGATGATAACGCCGTCTGAAGAAATGATGATTATGTCTTCATCGTCAGTTACAACTCTGAGAGCCGCAACCTCACCGTAGGTCTCTGTACGGTAGTTGATAAGACCCAGACCGCCTCTTGTCTGTACTCTGTAATCAGAGCCCATGCTTCTTCTGCCGTAGCCTGTTTCGCTGACTGTAAGAATCACGCTGTCATCGGTGATGATATCCATGCCGATAACCTCGTCGCCCTCTTTAAGGCTTATCGCTCTTACACCTCTTGCAGTTCTGCCGATGGGTCTTGCATCATTTTCATTGAAACGGATTGACATACCCTTCTTTGTAGCAAGAAGAATATCGTCATTGCCGTGGGTAAGCTTTACCCATGCAAGCTCGTCATCCTCATCAAGGTTGATTGCGATGATACCTGTCTTACGGATTGTTCTGTACTCTGTGAGTGCCGAACGCTTGATGATACCCTTTCTTGTGAACATACAAAGGAAGAGCTCTTCTTCGTTTTCATCCTTGGGAACACGGATCATTGCGGAAACCTTTTCGTCTGCTTCGAGAGGAAGAAGGTTTACAATGTTCATACCCTTACTTGTACGGCTGCCCTCGGGAATTTCATAGCCCTTGAGTCTGTATGCCTTACCTTTAGTAGTGTAGAACATGATATAATCGTGGGTTGAGCATGAGAACATTGTTTCCGCAAAGTCCTCTTCTCTTCTCGTCATACCGATAACACCCTTACCGCCTCTTCTCTGAAGCTTGTAGGTGTCAACGGGCTGACGCTTGATGTAACCCATTGTTGTAAGTGTGAAAATACAGTTTTCCTCGGGAATGAGGTCTTCAATATCAACCTCTCCGCTGACATTGAGGATCTCTGTTCTTCTGTCATCACCGTATTTGTCTCTGATTTCGGTAAGCTCGCCCTTGATGATTTCAAGAACCTTTTCATGGCTTGAAAGAATTTCGTGATATTCTGCAATTCTTGCCATAAGGTCTGCCATTTCGTCGTCAAGCTTCTGTCTTTCAAGACCTGTCAGCTGACCCAGACGCATCTGGACGATGTGTGTGGCCTGAATTTCATCGAAGCCGAATTTTTCCATCAGGGCCTGTTTACCTTCCTGAACACTCTTTGACTGCTTCAGTACGGCAATAACCTCGTCAATGATGTCGAGAGCCTTGATAAGAGCTTCAACGATGTGTGCTCTCTCTTCTGCCTTACGGAGTCTGAATCTTGTTCTTCTTGTGATAACATCGCACTGATGGTCAATGTAATGCTGAAGAATTTCCCTGAGAGTGAGGATTTTGGGCTCACCGTTGACAAGAGCAAGGAGAATGACACCGTAGCTTATCTGCATCTGTGTGAATGAGTAAAGCTGATTGAGAATAACCTGAGGATTAGCGTCACGCTTCAGGTCAATGACCATGTTCATACCGTCACGGTTTGAATAGTCGTTGATATCTGAAATACCCTCGATTTTCTTATCCTTTACAAGGTCTGCAATTGACTCGATAAGTCTTGCCTTGTTTACCTGATAAGGAAGCTCAGTTACGACAATTTTGAATCTGTCGTTCTTGCCTTCAACAATTTCTGCCCTGGCTCTGAGCTGAATCTTGCCTCTGCCTGTAGCATAAGCAGCTCTGATGCCGGCTTTACCCATGATTATACCTGCTGTGGGATAATCGGGTCCCTTGATATGCTCCATAAGCTCGGCAACGGTTGCATCGGGGTTGTCCATAAGACAGAAAAGTGCGTCAACTGTTTCCTTAAGATTATGAGGAGGGATATTTGTTGCCATACCTACGGCGATACCTGTTGAACCGTTAACAAGAAGGTTAGGGAATTTTGAAGGAAGAACCGTTGGTTCCTTCAGACGGTCGTCATAGTTGGGCATGAAATCGACAGTTTCTTCGTCGATATTTGTAAGCATTTCGAGTGAGAGCTTGCTCATTCTTGACTCGGTGTATCGGTAAGCAGCCGGGGGGTCGCCGTCAACTGAACCGAAGTTACCGTGACCGTCAACGAGCATGTATCTCATTGAGAAATCCTGTGCAAGACGTACCATTGCATCGTAAACTGATGCGTCACCGTGGGGATGGTAACGGCCCAGAACGGCACCGACTGTGTCGGCACATTTACGGTAAGCAGTGTTGGGCATAAGTCTGTTCTCGAACATTGTGTAAAGAATTCTTCTGTGCACAGGCTTGAGACCGTCTCTTACATCGGGAAGGGCACGGGAAGTGATAACAGACATTGAATAGTCAAGGAATGACTTTCTCATTTCCTTGTTAAGGTCAACATCTATAAGTTTTCCGCCTGCAGAAGTGGTTGCGACAACCTCGCCTGCAGATTCTTCATTTATGTTAATGTTGTTTTCGTCCATTTGTTTTTTCTCCTTTACGAACAGAAATTAAATATCAAGATTCTGAACGTATTTTGCATTCTGTTCAATAAACTCTCTTCTGGGTTCAACCTTGTCACCCATAAGAACTGAGAATGTCTTGTCTGCTTCAATGGCATCGTCAAGTGTGACACGGAGCATGATTCTTGTTTCGGGGTTCATTGTTGTTTCCCAGAGCTGTTCTGAGTCCATTTCACCAAGACCCTTATAACGCTGAATGTCGCACTGACCGAGCTTTTCCATATATGCATCTCTTTCTTCGTCAGAATAAGCATAGAAATGTTTTTTGTTCTTTGTCAGTCTGTAAAGAGGAGGCTGTGCGATATAAACATAGCCGTGCTCGATAAGAGGACGCATATATCTGAAGAAGAATGTCAGAAGAAGTGTTCTGATGTGGGCACCGTCGACGTCGGCATCGGCCATGATAACGATTTTATGATAACGGAGCTTTGAAATATCAAAGTCCTCGTCAATACCCGCACCAAGAGCCGTAACAACGGGTGAAAGCTTGTCGTTGCCGATAACCTTGTCAAGTCTTGCCTTTTCAACGTTGAGCATCTTACCCCAGAGAGGAAGAATAGCCTGAATGTTTCTGTCACGTCCGCCCTTTGCAGAGCCGCCCGCAGAGTCACCCTCTACGATGTATATTTCTGTGTTTTCGGGATTCTTGTCGATACAGTCTGCAAGCTTGCCGGGAAGCGAGTTACCGCCGAGAGCAGTTTTTCTTCTTGCGTTTTCCCTTGCCTTTCTTGCAGCCTCTCTTGCTCGTGATGCATCGAGTGATTTATTGAAAATAAGCTTTGCAACAGAGGGGTTTTCTTCAAAATAAGTTGTGACTTTATCTGTGATAAGCTGTGAAACAATCTGAGTCATTTCGGTATTTCCGAGCTTGCCCTTTGTCTGACCCTCAAACTGTGCTTCTGTAAGCTTTACGCTGATAACACAGCAGAGACCTTCACGGACGTCATCACCTGAAAGATTCTTGTCAGCCTCTTTAAGAAGACCGTACTTTCTGCCGTAATCATTGAATACTCTTGTAAGTGCTCTCTTGAAGCCCTCTTCGTGAGTACCGCCATCGATTGTTCTTACATTATTAGCGAATGAAAGTATTGTTTCGTTGTAGCCGTCGTTATAAAGCATTGCAACCTCTGCATACTTGTCGCCCACAACTGTTGAGAAATGCATAGGCTTTTCATGAATTGCAGTAAGTGCTCTTGACTCTGTTTCAAAAGTTACGAAGCTTGAAAGACCGCCGTGATAGCAATATACCTCTTCAACGGGGTTTTCATCGTCACGGTAGTCAGCGAGAGTGATTGAAAGACCTGCATTGAGGAATGCACTCTCTCTGAGTCTTGTCTGGAGAGTTGAATATTCATAAACGGTTGTATCTGTGAATATTTCGGGGTCAGCCTTGAAGCGTACAAGTGTACCTGTTTCTTCACTCTTTCCCACGATTTCAAGGTCAGTAACGATGTTACCTCTTTCAAATCTCTGCTTGTAGACATTGCCGTTTCTTGAAACTTCAACCTCAAGCCATTCTGAAAGTGCGTTAACAACTGATGAGCCTACACCGTGAAGACCGCCCGATACCTTGTAACCGCTACCGCCGAATTTACCGCCGGCATGAAGGACTGTGAGAACAACAGTTACAGCGGGAAGTCCCTGCTGTTCATTGATGTCAACGGGAATTCCTCGGCCGTTGTCTCTTACTTCAATGATATTTCCGGGCAGAATGGTTACTTCGATGTGTGTACAGTAACCTGCAAGTGCTTCGTCGATTGAGTTGTCAACGATTTCATATACAAGATGGTGAAGACCTCTGATACCCGTTGAACCGATGTACATACCGGGACGCTTACGGACTGCCTCAAGACCTTCAAGAACCTGAATCTGACCTGCACCGTATTCATCTGTTACAACGGTATCCATTGTTTCAAGCTCTGCGTTTTCTTCATTTTTAATACTGCTGTCAGTTTTTTCAAAATCAGCAGCATTGAATTCTTTCTTTTCTTCGTCCAAGAATAAACATCCTTTCTGTTACAGCTCTGTAAACTGCTTAGACTTTGCTCTTTTCAACAGTGTTGAGGGAGCAATCTGTGATATATATACTTTTTTTGAATTATTACCGTTTGTACAGACGACAAATGATTTCGGCAATTCATATGAAACATTCACAACATCGCCGTCCTTTTCGGCTTTTGAAAGATAATCCCTTGTGGATTTCATAACAGTGGTGTTATCCATGTCAAATATGCCGAGAAGATTTTTTGTTGTTATGACAGTTGACTGTCCGAGATGAAGATACATCAGACCACCTGTCCGTTCTTTATTTCAAAGGTTTTTCCGTCATAAAGTCTTAACACCGTTGACGGCTCACAACAGGTTATAAAAACCTGCCAATCCCTTATATGATTGAGAATATAATCCTGACGGTGAACATCAAGCTCACTCATTACATCATCAAGGAGTGCTACGGGTCTTTCTCCCGTAAGTTCTTTTATAATTTCAGCTTCACCGAGCTTGAGTGCCAGCGCTGCTGACCTCTGCTGACCCTGCGAGCCGAATTTTTTAGCGGGAATACCGTTGATTTCAATTTCAATATCATCTCTGTGTGCACCGATATTCGTTGTGCCGTAAAAGATGTCACCGCTTTCGTTATTTTTAAGAAGAGTGCTGATTTTTTCTTCATCAACGGGACTGTTTATATATTCGTATTTCGACTGTGAAAGCCTGAGCATGTATCTGAGTGTCAGAGTTTCACGGCTGCCGGAAAGTCCGGAATATATATCTGAAGCAGTCTGTGAAAGCTTTTCAAGGTATCTGAGCCTTTCATTGACAAGGTCAACAGCCTTTACACACAGGTTACTGTTCCAGATTTCAAGAAAATCGTAATTTTTGTTGTTATATTTAAGCTCCTTGAGAAATGAATTTCTCTGAATGAGGATTTTGTTGTATTCGGTTAAATTTTTTGTGTATGACGGTCTTAATCTGCACAGAGCAGAATCCATGAATCTGCGTCTTTCCGAGGGATTGCCTTTTACAAGAGAAATATAAGACGGCGCAAAAACAACGCAGTTGAATACTCCCAGAAGCTTTGAGGATGCCGTCATGGGTACTGAATTGAGGATAATCTTCTTTGCCTGAGGCGAAACTATCATTTTTGCATTCTGCTGACGGTTATTGCCGTAAAAATCAAGCTCTGTCCTGAAAAAATCCTCTCCGAAACGGATAAGGTCGTTTTCCTTTGAGCCTCTGAAGGACCTCAGACCGCTGAAAAGCCAGATTGATTCAAGGAGATTCGTCTTTCCCTGGGCATTTTCGCCGTAAATGATGTTTATACCCTCCGAGGGCTTCATTTCAAGTTCTTTTATATTTCTGAAATTACTTATATAAAGACCTGTTACATTCATTTTTCTTCAACTGTCCAGACAGTGTCTTCAAAACGGATTTTATCCCCTGCTTTGATTTTTCTGCCTCTCTGGTCACAGACTTCACCGTTGACCTCAACGAGACCGTCCTGAATGAGTATCTTTGCATGGCCGCCCGTCTGGGCAATGTCACACAGCTTCAGGAGTGAATCAAGCTTGATAAAAGGCGGGTCAATTTTTATGACCTTTTCTTCTTTTTTTATGGCTTTGACCTTGATGACTTTTTTCATAATATCATAAACCTTGTTAAGTGTAATTTATAGACAAAAATTCGCAATTGGAAATTCGCAATTCGCAATTGATGAAGGGGCTTTGCCCCTTAACCCCATTATAATGGTTCAAAAGGCGGAGCCTTTTCCTTAATTGCGCATTTATAATTGCTAATTGCCAATTACAATAATTTATCGCTCAGCGATAAATTATTGTTTAACTCAATCTTACAGGTAATATCAGATACAGGAACGACTCGCCTGATGTGGGAATAATACACACGGGATTTGTGGGGCTGACCATACCGATGAGGATTTCATCTTCCTCACCTGCTCTGAGTGCATCAAGAATATATCTTGACTGGATACCGATTTCGATATCGTTACCGTCAACGGATACTTCGAGCTTGTCATTTGCCGTTCCGAGTGCTGTTGCAGTTGAAATCTTCAGCTCATCCTCCCTGAATTCAAGCTTCAGGGGAGCCTTGAATCTGTCAGTGATGATAAGTGCAACACGCTCAACACTGCTTATCATGTCCTTTGTCTTTGTTCTGACAACTGTATTATAATTTGTGGGAATAATTGACTCATACTTCATGAATTCGCCTTCAAGAAGTCTTGAAATTATTGTATATCCGTTGATTTCAAAGAGAATGTGTCTTCTGCCCAGACCTATTTTTACAAAATCATCTCCGTCGGGGATAAGCTTCATGATTTCACCCATTGTCTTTGCAGGAACAACGAATGAAAGCTCTTCGCCGTTATAATCAATAAACTCTTTTCTGATTGCAATTCTGTGTGAGTCGATAGCAACGAGTCTGATTTCACCGGGCTTTATCTCAAACTTTATACCCTTATGGATAACACGGACATCATTGACTGCAACGGAGAAAATTGTTTTCTTTATCATATCCTTAAGAATCTTCTGTGATATGTCAATATCCTTGCCGTTGATGATAACGGGCAGCTCTGGGTAATCCTTAGGGCTGATACCTGTCATGTAATATTCAATATCACCGCAGTAAATCTTACACTGCAGCTTTTCGTCTGTTTCAAATATTATTTTATCGTAGGGGATATGTCTGATAATGTCACAGAATGTCTTTGCATTGATAATTACGGAGCCTTCCTCAATAACATCAGCTTCGATTGTGGTTTCTATACCTATTTCAAGGTCGTAACCGGTAAGTTTTACACCATTGTCCTCTGCCGTGAAAAGAATACCCTCAAGAATAGGCATTGCTGTCTTTGTCATGACAGCCTTCTGTACATTCATAACTGCTTCTGCAAGAATGGAAGTATTGCATATAATCTTCATTTTGTTTTGCAATGCGGTTTTCGACATTTTCAGTCACCGCATATCTCCCTTCTGAAAACTTTTTCAGCTTTCACACACCTTACATAACATATCTTTACTCTTATTAAGTAGTATAATAAGTAGGGGGTGTAGAAACTGTTCAAAATTACATAAACCGTTGATTTACGGGGATTAATGAACATTTTTCCATGTTCAAAACAATACCGTAATCATGTTCATAAATTTAATTCCTAAAAAGAATATTGTTTAAATGTTCAATATGTTCAAAAGTCAGTGTTTATAATCAATAACTTGTTCAAAACTTTTATGGAGTTGTGAACATAAGTAATGTTTATAATATGTTTATAAATCAGTTATCTTTGAACTGCTTTATAATGTTATATACTGTGTTCTTGAACTTTACATCACGCATCATACGCTCCTCGACAGTGTCGATTGAGTGCTTGACCGTTGAATGCTTCTTTCCGCCGAATTTATTGCCGATGTTTTCAAGTGAAAGACCTGTGACCTCTCTGATTATGTACATTGATACATTTCTTGCCAGTGAGATGTTTGCATTTCTCTTTTCTGAGATAAGGTCTGACTTTGCAAGGTCGTACTTATCTGCAACACTTTCGATAATATCGTCAACTGTAGCAGATACGGGTCTGTGGTCAGTTTCAATATCATGGATAATCTGCTGAATACTACCCATTGTGGGGTCTATTCCGTAGAGAGATTTCATTGCTGCAATCTTATTGATTGTGCCTTCAATCTGTCTTATGTTATCCTTGATTTTTTCTGCAATATAGTTTATCATCGGCTTTGTAAGCTTCAGGTTGCTTTCTTCAGCCTTTGTGATGATGATTGCAGTTCTTGTTTCAATATCGGGCGGCTGTATATCAGCAATCAGACCGCTTTCAAATCTTGTCTTGATTCTGTCGTTAAGACCTTCAATTTCCTTGGGAGGACGGTCAGATGTGATAACAATCTGCTTGTTGGCATTGATAAGGTCATTGAATGTGTGGAAAAACTCTTCCTGAGTTGACTCTTTGTTTTTGATAAACTGAATATCATCAATAAAAAGAGCATCAGCATTTCTGTATTTTTCCCTGAAAGGCTTATTGTCCTGATTTTTCATGCAGGTGATAAACTCATTAAGGAAGTTTTCGCTTGTGGTGTAAACTATATTTATTCCTGTATTGCGTTTTCTCAGCTCATTCTGTATAGCCATCATAAGATGTGTTTTGCCAAGACCTGAGTTGCCGTATATAAATAAAGGATTGTAAACCGAGCCGATTTCTGCAGTTGCAACTCTCCATGAGGCTGCATGTGCAAGCTTGTTTGATGAGCCGACGATGAAATTTTCAAAGCTGTAGTCGGGTCCTGAAACAGTTGAAGCAACAGGATTGACTTTAGCGGGTTTTTCTTCTTTGATGATTTCTTCGGGTTTTTCTTCAACAACGAATTCAATGTTGAGGTCGATACCGAGTACTGCTTCAAATGCTTCTTTTAATGTGTCATTGAACTTGTCCCTGAGAATAGTGTTTCTGAATTCCGTTGATGATTTTATTACTACTGTACCATCTATGAATTCAGGGTTTTCAATTTTATATATCCATGTCTTGAAAGTGGTTTCAGACATCACACTTCTGCAATATTCAAGGACCTGTTCCCATACTTCCTGAAATGATTCCATTTTTTTCTTTTCCTCTCTGATGTGTGTATTAGGGGTTTTCTGTGTCCGTAATGATTTTATATTAAAAATACCTAAAATTGATTTTATATGTGTTATAGGCACTGTTATACCATTCTGAACTATTATAACATGCTTTGCCGAGTAAATCAAGCATTTATATTATCTTTTGCTTTATTTTTATTTATAACTTGACAAATTGAATATTATAGGTAAAATTTAATATATAGTTATAAACGTTTAAAAAGGATGTAAATATATGTTTATTTCAAAGGAATTACTTCTTGCATGTGCATTGGAATTTGATGTAAAGCTTTCAGATGATGCTGTTATGAAGTTCGATACATATGCCCGTGAGCTTGTTGATTATAATGAAAAGGTAAACCTTACGGCAATTACTGACCCCGATGAAATTGTCATCAAGCATTTTGCCGACAGTCTTGCATTTATAAAATATTCAGGTATAGAAGCAGGCAATTCATTTGTTGATGTGGGTACAGGTGCAGGCTTTCCCGGTGTTCCCGTTCTTATTGCAGCTGACGGCGTAAAGGTGACACTTTTTGATGCTGTCAATAAGAAGCTTGAATTTATTCGTTCACTTGTTTCATCTTTGGGACTTGATGCCGATATTGTTCATATAAGAGCTGAGGAAGCAGGAAAAATGCCCGAATACAGAGAAAAATTTGATTTTGTAACTGCAAGAGCCGTTGCTCAGCTGAGAATTCTCTCTGAATTCTGTATTCCTCTTGTAAAGGTCGGAGGCTCATTCGTATCAATGAAGGGCAGTATCTCCGAAGAAGAAAAGGTAAACGGTATTGCAGCCTTCTCAAAGCTCGGCTCGGAATTATATGATGATATCATCTATAATATTCATAACGGTGATGAAAGAAACATAATAATTGCAAAAAAGATTTCGCATGTTTCGTCAAAATATCCCCGTAATATGGGGCAGATTTCAAAAAAACCTCTTTAAACTTCCCTTTTCCTTAATATAATTCAATTTTTATCCTACATAATTCCCCTTAAAATTTAAATCCGATGTGGTATTATCTGCTTGTAAACAGAACCACATCGGTTTTTATTATCTAAGTTACGGTGATTATATTGATTTTTTCAGGTTTCAGATGCAGAACAGGCGGTTCCATTCTGCTTGTTCCTACAGATGAGATTATTCCGAATCCCAATCAGCCACGGAAGGTGTTCAATCAGAACGAGCTTGACGCCCTTGCAGATTCTATAAGAAATAACGGCATTATTCAGCCCCTTGTTGTAAGAAAGAATAATAACGATGAATATGAGCTGATTTCAGGTGAAAGAAGACTCCGTGCAGCTGTAAAGGTTGGTCTTGAAACAGTTCCCTGCGTACTTATGTCAGTAAGTGATAATGACAGTGCGTTGTTTGCAATCATTGAAAACATACAGCGTGATAACCTGAATTATTTTGAAGAAGCTGAATCAATATCAAGACTCGTCAATGATTATTCCATGACACAGGAAGAAATCTCAAAAAGACTCGGTAAATCACAGTCGTATCTGTCAAATAAGCTCCGTTTGCTCAGGCTCAGCGATGAATTAAGGTCAGTTATCCTTGAAAATTCACTTTCAGAACGCCATGCAAGAGCATTATTAAGGCTGGACAGTGATATAGACAGACTCAAGGCACTACTTGAAATTATAGAGAAAAATATGAATGTCAGTGAAACGGACAAGTATATTGACTCAATTGTGACTCCCGTAAAGCAGAAATCACGGCCAAAATTCAGAAAGCTCAAGGATATAAAACTGTTTATCAATACAATCAATCATGCGGTAGATACTATGCGCAATGCAGGAATAAAAGCAGTTTCGGAAGAAAACGAAACATCTGATTACATTGAATATGTTATCAGAATACCGAAAACGACATCCTCTCCTGTCAGTTTTGCGGATTATTCAGGCAATGCCGTATAGATTCTATATATATCCATATCTTTTTCTTTCACACCCACATCCAACGGATAACGGGCAGTCGGCTCACCACCGTCTGTCCGTTGTTCGTTTTTTATAATGTTTCACGTGAAACATTCAGCCGAAAATCTCTTTTATTAAATTGTCCGTGATTTCAGATACTTTACTGAAATCCATTGCAGCTATGTAATAGCTTTCAAGAATATCGTGTAATGCTTTTGCTTCTTCAAGGCTTTTTACTGCTTCACCGATTAATTCAAGCTTTGTTTTGTTCAGAAATGTAATTCTGTTTTTTACTTTATTATATTTATCCTTTATAAGGAATCTTTCAGCATGAACGGTTCTGTATCCCTTTTTAATCATAGGATGATATATATCTGCAGAAAAAACAGCAAAACCGTTGTCGTATAATATATGGTCAATCTTCTTTTCCGGAATCATAGGACATAAACAGTTGATACGGGCTATATTATTCAGCTCAGAGTAATTATTCAGCTCATTCATAATTAACCCTGATGCATAACCGTATTTGTCGTTGATTGTCAGAATTCTGTCAGAGCTAAAAAGTGTATCGTACTGAACTACAATACCCAGAGGAGTGACAGCACTTAAAAAAATGCTTCTGCACTCCCCTTTTTCCGAATCCTTTATTTCAGTGTTAATAAGTCTTGCTGTGAATCTTTTTATTTTTTCAATATCATATACATTGTTCAGTATTTCTTTTATTTCTTCGTTTACAACGGCTGCAGCCTTCATAAACCGTATGCATTTCTTGTGAGCAAGGGAGTTTTCTTTTGTAATCTTCTTTATAACGGAAGTATTTGTTTTAAGCTTATCTTTCTTCCAGCATTGACTCAGCTCAACTGTGTGCTCACATACTCCGGGATATACGGGATTGATTATATGGGGAGATGTTGCATCTGCCATAGCAACCTTCAGCTCAGGAATAATTATAGCATCAAGACTCAGAGGGTCAGATGAACAAGGAATCCTTTCTACAGACAGTCCATTCTTTTCAGCATAGGAAGCTGTCTTTTTCATTATAGATGACTTCCCTGTTCCGGGACCGCCTTTTATAAGATAAATAGTGTTATCCTTTTCGGGATTATATAATTCACTGAATAATGAATAAAAACCGTAAGGAGTGTTTGCACCGAGAAAATAAGACCTTAATTCCATTGAATCACCTCATAATAAATTCAATATATTATATGTGAAACAGGTTTGTACTGTTACAATGTTTCACATGAAACATTCAAATGAAAATATATTATAAGGTATATATATACTTAATATAATGACTTTGTGTATGAAAATCATATACAGAAATAATGCCGTCCGATAACACTTACGACTGTACGGCTCCTTATCCATTGATTACTGGTCTTTGCAGGATTGTAATAATAAATGGCACCGCCGGTAGGATCCCAGCCGTTTATGGCGTCCTGAGCGGCTTTTTTAGAGGTTGAACTTGGTTCAACAGCCCAGTTGCTGTCGTAAACGCAGTCAAAGGCTCCCGACTGATACACAACACCCGATATTGAATCGGGAAAAGAGGAATGGTCTACTCTGTTGAGTATGACAGCTCCGACGGCAACCTGACCTGTGTAGCTCTCTCCCCTGGCTTCAGCTTCGATAACCTTTGCAAGAAGATATGTCTCGTTGGAGGAAAAACCACCCGAAGAACCTGATGACGAACCAAGACCAAGATAAAGTAATGTTTTAGGGCCGGCAATACCGTCGGCAGTTATTCCGCAGCTCTTCTGAAAAGAAATAACTGCTTTCTTTGTATCAGAACCGAAAATACCGTCAATACTCCCCTTGTAATATCCGAGCTGCCTGAGCTTTGTCTGAATCTGTCTAACTTCACTTCCTCTGGAGCCTTGCTGAGATAACACCGGTTCGACAGTGTCTTTATAATCAGATCTGATTGTTATGATTGAAAAAACAGTTAATAATGATAATAATACAGATATAACTCTCTGTGCAGATTTATTCATAGTAATTACCTCTCATGTAGTTTATATCTATATATTTTGTATTTATGTTGTAAAAATGACGGGAAAATTGTGGTTATGTGAATTGAAAATATCAAGATATAGTACCGAAAAAAACGGGGTGTAAAAACATAAATAAAATTCAAAAAAAGTGTTGACAAACGGTCATTACTGTGATATTATATGCAAGCTGAATGACGAAGCGGACAGCACCTTGAATGAGTAAACTTCCGTTAAAAAAAATTCAGAAAAAAATAAAAAAAAGGTCTTGACAAACGTGTCACGCTGTGATATAATAGTCAAGAACTCTAAAGAGAGACGCACGAAAGTGAGTTAATCTGAAGAGGTTGAACCTTGAAAATTAAACAACGATGAGATAAAAAAGGAACCCTGAAATTTTGTAAGTTTTAAGAAAACTTGCGACAGTAAATTCTGGTATAACAGATTACAAAAAGTCAGCAAATGACGTAAGAGCGAATTGAAGCTCTAAAAATGATTTAATCAGTGGAGACAC
>JAFUIY010000006.1 GCA_017473925.1 Clostridia bacterium
TGCTATAAATAAACTTCACCACTCGACGTACCTTTGTACGCCTTCGGGCAAAGCAAAAATCAAGCAATTGCTTGATTTTTGTGAAGTTTATTCATTCTACGCATTTTTTCCTATCCCCTGAAAAAGGAGCTGTATTTTTTTTACAGCTCCTTTTTGCTTATTTATTGTTTATCAACCTAAAAAGCTTCTGAACATTTCAAGAATACTTTCAAAGAAAGCTTTGATCTTATTGATGATGTCCTTGATTGTGTCAAATGAGAAAAGGTTTGATGTGTTTTCGTCAACAGGAATGTTTCCGCTGTCTGTTGCAGGTGTGCCGTCATAGTCTGATGTGAACTGTGAAAGCCATGAAATCATGCCCTCGGGATATGTAAGCACAACGTCTTCACCGAGACCGTTTACCGTTGACATATCGGGATAATCTCCATTATCAATTGAGAACATATCATAGTTTACGGCGAACCATGCGTGATGTGCACTTGTTGTCTTCTTGCCGTCAGGAAATCTTACACTTGAAAGAGTTGAAAAACGGCAAAGCTCAGGAGTGTTGTTAGTTGCAACAATGTTGTTCCATGTCGGAATAACGGAAGCATTGTAATTGATAATGGGGTCAGGCTTGCCTGATGTGAGCCATACGGGAATATCAGCCATAAGAGCTGTGTCTTCTGCTGAGGGACTCCATGCGGGACAGATGGGGAAAGCAGCAGCAAACATATCGGGATATGCCACAGACATCTTGAGTGTCATCTTACCGCCCATTGAGAAACCGCCGATATAGATGCGTGTAAGGTCAATGTTTTCACCGTGCTCTGCAATGAATGAATCAATTGCCGCTCTTAAGGGGAAAATCATTGTGTCATCCCAGAAGATAAGTCTTTCTTCAAGTGAACGGGGTGCCATGATGAAGGCACCTTCTGCACCTGTGAATCTTGACTGGAATTCCTGAGATGTCCAGTATGCAATATTGTTCTGTCTTACCTGTCTGCCCTCTGATGAGCCCTCACTCATGCCGTGAAGCCAGATTACAAGGGGATATTTTGTTGTGTCGTCTGCTTTTACGGGTGAATAATAACGGTAGTCGATTGTATAGCCGTCTGTTTCGGGACCTTCGCCGTATTCAAACTGCTCCTGTAATGCCTCAAGACCTGCTGAAAGAGGAAGAGTCTGTTCTTCTGCAAAGGAAGCAACTGTGCATATACTCATGAGCATAAGTACAGAAAGAAATACTGTGATAATTTTTTTCATTTCGGAAAACCTCGCTTTAATTTCTGAATGAAAATATATTATCACAGTATATTTTAATTTTCAATATTCTTAAAGGTGAATTTAAAATCTTAACACTTTATTCAACAGTTATCACATGAATGTCCCCATCTGTGATATCGGGTGTGATTTCAAGCGTACCCTTAAACCTTTCATTGAAGGGGATTTCTTTACCGTCAAGCCTGACTGTGTAGCTTCTGTTTTCATCGTCATTCATTGTAACAATGACAGTGAATTTACTCTTGTCACCGAAGTGAGTGATTTCAGCCCTGAAGGATGTGTTGTCATCGCTGAATTTCTGTGAATCCACCCATGTGTCAAAGCCTGTATTGAAGGTGCCTGCCCTGAAATAGGCATTCGCCCACATTGTTATGGGTGTTGAAAGACCGCCGAAATTGTGGAACCATCCGCCTCTGCCCGTAACGACATTGACCATTTCAAAGGTGTAATATGAATAGTCAACCTCTCTTTTCCATACATCAAGTGCAAGCCTTGCAATTGTATATGCGAAATCAGCCTCTGCAGTATCGAGCATTGCTTTCCAGATAAACCACTGATGAGGGAACCACACATTGCCGTTCCAGTAGCCGTTGACCATGAAATATCCTGCAGTCATATCAACAGCACTGATTCCGTAGGGTGAAAGCATTTCCTTTTCATTCTTAAGATGAGAAAGGATTCTCTTCTGCTGTTCATCATTGCAGACGCCTGCGATAATGGGATAAATACCGTCGAGACCCTTGTTGCAGTTTTCTCCGTCAGCAGTTTTCATAATTCCTACAGGGTTATAGCTTTCATCATGAAGAACATAACCGTAGTAACCGCATTCGTCATCCCATGAATATTTATTGAGAGCTTCGGTAATTCTCTTTATATCGGCATCATACACGGCAACATCCTCCGCAATGCCGAGCTTTGACGCCGCCATTGAAAGAATCTTTGCACTGCGGATAACCTGTGAAGAAGAAATAACGGGAGCAGCGATGTCACGGATATTTCTGTTCATCATGGCAACCTGAGCAGGATAATCATCCATACCGCTTGATGAATAGAAATAGTCATATGTTGTTGTAAGCCCGCTTCTGAATTTTGCCGTTGTGGAGCCTTTCACCCTGCCTGCAAGGAACTCATAATAATGCTTAAGCTTCGGATAAAGAGCAAGAAGCTCCGATTTGTCCTCTGCCTTTTTGAGCATCTCAAGGTAAAGATACATCTGCACGGGCACGGGAGAGCCGTGATGCAGAAAAGCGTAATCGGGGTTATCCTCATCCGTGATGTATGTTTCAAGGCTGTATTCTGCAAATTCAGGTGCATAGTCATTCATACCAAGACCGATAAAGCCCGAATCCCATGTATAAAGGCAGTCCCAACGCTTACCCGGTGTATGGTGAATGATATAATCGCCGTGCTTATAGATAGGATAAACGGCATTGACAAGAACGGTTGATTTGTGGATTTCACAGCTGAGCTCATATTTTCTGCCGTCTTTGTTGAGGGTTACGGGGTTTAATTCACAAAGCCTGTCATTATAAAGCTTTTCATATTCTTCCGTGGAAAGATATTCTGTTTCCCCCTTTGAAATAACCGCATACTCGGTATGAGAAGAATGGGGCTGAACAAAGAGCGTATGCACAATCGCATTGTGGAAGAAGCCCTCATCACTGTGTTTTCTGGAAAAAGCACCCGTGAAGCTCTCTGTGACATCGTCAAATGTCACATCGGAGTTTGACAGCCTTGCAGTCATACAGTCTTCAAGAGCACCCGTTTCAATTCTTCTGTAGCGTGTATTATCATTGAATGTCCTGAGCGTGAATACACCGTCGGCATCTTTATACTCACATGATGAAACACAGCCCTTTTCTGCTTTTTCTTCAGTAATGACGGGAACAAAATCATACTGCTTCATCTGTGTTGTCAGCTGTTCCTTTTCGGCACTTTCACAAATGCAGAAAAAGTCAAACTCTGCAGCACCTGTGCCCGTTGCAGTCATACTGATGCTGAAATCACCTTTTTCAACGCTGCCCACGGGAATAAATACTGTTCTCAGGTCATCTGTAGGCTCAAAGGAAATTTCATTGCCGTTTATGACGAAGGTTGCAGTCTTTGTACTGTTTACAAGGTTTACACCGACCATTTCGCCCTGCACATACTCGATATCGCTTGTTCTGTATCTTACGGCAAGCACTGCGTTTTCATAAGTGTTTTCACAACGGATTGTAAAGGATGCTCTGTCACCTTTTGTTGCACCGAAGGGAGGAAGATATCTGTGCGGCATGTGCCACTTTCCTGCCCTGTCACCAAGACCGAAGCCGCCGACAAACCTGTTATCGGCAAATTCGCCTTTTCTGTAGCCGTCTGCATTCTGTTCATCCCACGGACGGGTAACGGCATAAGTATATGTATCATACTCCCTTGCATCAAGGAAATCGTGTTTTTCAGGCATTGAAAGTGCACAGTATGACGGTGAGGGATACTCTATTGATGAGAAGTAATTCACAAGACAGTTCTGAATAAGCTCTGTATTGTTGACAAAATGAGTCCTTACAAGAGTGCTCTCATCATCAATACGGACATAAGAAACTTCCGCATAAACCTTATCCTTCCATTCAAGGTCATGACGGTATGTGTATATTGAGTAGTCTGCTGAGCAGTGCCAGGGATGACAGCCTGAGGGCAATGTTACATTGGGAACCTTGATGTCACCGCCGAAGATGGCAGGTACGGTTGTGAAGTCAAAACGGACACCCTTTGCAAAGTCATGGTCTGCAATACGGGAAAGCCCCATATACTTTTTTCCGTAAGGACCCCATGCAGGGAAAGCCTTTGAATATTTCATAAGAATTTATCCTTTGCAGTTTTTTCTTAATTGTAACACATGCTGATTTACCGTTCAATAGCAATTAATAAAAATACTTGCAAAGACAGACAACATATGATAAAATTTAAAATAGGTTATTATTGATTGGAGATAAAAAATGAAAAAGTTAAATAACATCACCCCAATTCCCAAGGGACATGAAATATTATGGTGGGTCTGCAGAGGCATAATGGTTGCTTTCTCAGTTTACGGAATTCTTAACGGCTCAGTCACAATGTTCATGATGGGTCTTTTTGCAGTTGCATTTTCACATCTGTGGGACATGTTCCAGCTTTTCGGCGGCAAGTCATTCATCACAAGAGTTGACTTCATGGCTCAGACCTTCCTTAACCTTTTCGTGACATATTCCTTAGGTGTATATCTTCTCAACACAAGGACAAATATCCACTTCTTTGATATTCTTTCCCATGCGGCATCTGGCTTCATTGCCACATGGTTTGCATATGATTTTGCAGTTGTTTTCCAGGGAAAGAAAAGACACTTAAGCCCTGCACTTGCATCCTTCTTCTCGCTGACATTCTCAATGTTCATTGCAGTTGCATGGGAGCTTTACGAATTCACAATGGACAGAGTTTACGGCTATCAGCTCCAGACATCCGTGCTTATTTCCGAAATCGGTCTCAGAGACACCATGGAGGACACAATCTGCTGTGTTGTCGGCTCTGTTATAGGCATGTTCCTTGTTGCCTTCTACCGTAACGGTATCATCGGCAAAAACAGAAAAGAGATCAGAGCACAGGTTGTTGCCCGTTCAAAGCAGGACAGAAAAGAGGAGCTTGAATTCCTCGGCATTGAAGACAACAGGAAATAATTTCAATAATAATTCAAGCAGAAATGATATAATCGTATTATAAAAGGAGGACTGAAAATGCGTATACTTATTGTTGAAGATGAACATTCCCTTGCAGATGCCGTGACGGCAATACTCAAAAAAGAACAGTATTTTGTTGATGCCGTTTATGACGGCAGAGACGGTCTTGACTATGCAATGAGTGGCATTTATGACCTGATTCTGCTTGATATAATGCTTCCGAAGATGAACGGACTTGATGTTCTCAGGGAAATCAGAAAGAACAATATCTCAACTCCCGTCATGCTTCTGACGGCAAGAACGGAAATAGATGACAAAATCAAGGGTCTCGACTGCGGTGCAGACGACTACCTCACAAAACCCTTTAACAAAGGTGAGCTTCTCGCCCGTGTCAGGGCACTGACAAGAAGAAAGGGCGAAATCCCCTCAAATGAGCTTGCCTTCGGTGACATCATTCTCAATCAGAGCACTTATGAGCTTTCATGCGGTACACTCAGCGTGAAGCTCGGTGCAAAGGAATTCCGAATCATGCAGATGCTCATGTTTGCGCCGAAAAACATCATTTCCAAGGATGAATTCATAGAAAAAATATGGGGCTATGACAGCGAAGCCGAATACAACAGCATTGAGGTTTACATCTCATTCCTGAGAAAGAAGCTCGGCGCAATCAAGTCAACCATACAGATAAAAGCCTCAAGAGGTATCGGTTACTATATCGAGGAAAACAAATCATGAATATGATTAAAAAAACCCAGTATAAGTTCATTGCAATTACACTCTGTGCAATAACGCTTGTTCTTGTGCTTATTCTGGGCATACTCAATGCATGTGTATATGTCGCAATAATCTTCTCAGGCAGGGAAAATATTGAGCTTATCCGTGAGAGAAGAGGCTTCATATACAGCAACGAATCTATTGACGGATATCCCGTACATCCTGATTTTGCCCTTGACAACATGAAGAATTCCGAAGGCAAAATCGAGTACATGTATGTAAGAATCAACAATAACGGGGCATCATCACCGTTTATCACAACAAATATGAGTGACACATATACTGCAGATGAAATATATTATCTTGCAGATATGCTCATAAAATCAGATGTAAAAAAAGGAATATACAACAGCCTGCTGTATGAAGTAACCGATGACGGGCTTTATTCCGTTGTTGTCATTACAGACGTTTCTGCCGACCTGAGTCTTATGCGAAGTCTTTTCAGGATATCGGTTGTCATAATAATATGCAGTCTTGTTTTTGTTTACATTTTCTCATATTACCTTTCAAGGTGGGCTGTAAAACCTGTAAAGAATGCCCTTGAAAACCAGCGGAGATTCATTTCCGATGCAAGCCACGAGCTGAAGACTCCCCTTACGGTAATTTCCGCAAATGCTGATGTGCTTGAAACGGAAATCGGCGTAAACAAATGGCTCGAAAACATAAAATCACAGTCTGAAATAATGTCTTCACTTGTACATGACCTGCTCAACCTTGCAAAAATGGACGAAATACATGAGGAAATTGTTTTCAGCAGCTTTGACCTGAGCAGTGTTGTCCTGAGCAAAACGCTTGAATTTGAATGCACTGCCTTTGAAAGCGGAAAAAGATTTGAGCAGAACATCACGGACGGAATAACATACAACGGCAACGAGGATATGATAAAGCATCTTGTCACAATCCTCATTGACAATGCAATAAAGCATTCAGACGAGAACGGCATTATCCGTGTGACTCTCACAACTGCGGGAAATAAAAAAATCTTTCAGGTTTACAACACAGGTAACGGCATAAAGAACAGTGAAAAGGACAAGATTTTCAATCGTTTCTACAGAAGTGACGAATCCCGTTCAAAGGCAACAGGCGGCTACGGTCTGGGACTTTCCATTGCAAAAAGCATTGTTGAAGCTCACAAGGGGACAATAACCGTTGACGGCGAAGAAAATAAGTGGGTAAGCTTCACCGCAATTTTATAAATTGTTAATATGAGGTTTAAATTGCTTTTATATAATTATACTGAGGTGAAAAGAAATGAAAAAAATCACATGTATCATTCTTGCCCTGCTTATGGCTTTTGCACTTGCAGGCTGTTCGGACAATAAAAAGGAAGAACCGATGACAGAGGGAGAAGAGGCCGGAGCCGTAACACAGGAGGCAGAAACCACAACTGAAGCTGTTACAGAAACAACAACAGTACCCGAGACAACAACTGTTCCCGAAACCACAACAAAGGCTCCTGCAAACGGAGAGAATATCCGTGAAATCATCAATACACTCGAATCAAAGACATTCTACATGGCAGGTGTAATGGAGCTTACAGGCGGCGACACTATCGACATGAAAATGACCTGTGACGGCGACGATTACAGAATGGAAATGAACTCAAAGCAGATGAAGATGACAATGTACTACATCAGCGGAGTTCCCTATGTCGCAAACAATTCAAACAATCTGTATGCAGTAATCGACGAGGCTGCAATCAACAGTCTTGACCAGATACTGGGCAGCTTTTCAGCATACGGCATTTCTTTCACAGGTGCTGAAATTGACGAAATGAAGAGCATGATGTCAAACTTTGACACAAACATGGACTACTCACAGTACATCAATGACGGTGAATACTCCGAATACACAGCACCTAAAAACGGTGTTGACCATCTCTGCTCCACATACAAAACAGAATACGGCACAATCAGACTCTACACACTTGACGGCGTCCTCAAAATCATTGAGGTATATGATTCTACAGGTCTTCAGCAGATGAATATGGAGGTTTCAGCCTTTATTCCTCAGGTGCTCACTCCCATTTCACTCAACGGTCTGACTCAGGCAGGTTCAATTCTCAATGTATTCTCCATTGCATAACCAGATAAAACAGAAAAACGGTGCTGCATCTTAACTGATGCAACACCGTAATTTTTTTATTTAAATAATTTCAAATGCTTTGAGCATTTCAGTTGCGATAAGTGAATGACCGTAAGGAGCAGGATGAACACCGTCTGCAGAAAGCTCATATAAACCGAAATCATTTTCGGAAGCTTCCGTAATAATGTCATACATAGGCACAAACCAGTCAGCATACTTGAATGCAAGCTTTCTTGTAGCATCACGCTTTGCATCAAGGTCTTCCTGCCATGTATTTCTGTCAGGATGTGCTGTCAGGGCAAACTGCTCGATAATCATTATCTTTGTATCGGGCATATCGGCTTTGATTTTTGCAAGAAGCTCTTCATATTCTTCTTCAAATCTTTCTGCTGAGCAGAAATCGTCACCGCCGTCAAAGTTACGCCATGTGTTGTTGATGCCTATCATGATTGATATAACATCGGGCTTCACAGCAAGGAAATCTTCATCATATCTTTCAAGAAGATGATTTGTTCTGTTGCCTGAGATACCTCTGTTGACAAACTTCACTTTATTTCCGGGGAAAAGTGTGTCATACATCTGCTGAAAAACCTTAGGATATCCTTCCCCAAGGCTTTCAGGACCTTCGGAAATATCTCTGTTTCTGTCTGTATCGGTTACGCTATCGCCCTGAAAGAGCATTGTCATGCCGTCTTCAAAAAATCTTTTCATATCATTTCACGCTTTCAATGAATTTTTTAAGCTGTGCCCTTCCCTCTTCATCTCTTGAGAAGACACCGCACTGTTCAAGGATTTCAGAATATACAATGCCGATTTCTTTTCTGATTATGTCATCAACATTTTCTGCATTGATATCAGCATATTTCTTATTGAGGTCATCAACCCAATCAGCATGCTTGCCGAGGACTTCATCATTTCTGATATCAGCCTTTTCAACCATAGCCTTTGCAAGAGCTTCCATTTCTGATTTGAGTCTTGCGGGAAGAACAGCAAGTCCCATAACCTCAATAAGACCGATATTTTCTTTCTTTATGTGATGATGCTCGGGATGAGGATGATACACACCATCAGGATAGGCTTCAGTTGTGATGTTGTTTCTGAGAACAAGGTCAATTTCGTAGTTGCCGTCTCTCATTCTTGCAATGGGTGTGATTGTGTTGTGAGGTACACCCTCTGTCTCGGCAAAAATGAATGCAGCTTCGTCGGTATAAGCTCTCCATGAAGTGAGAATCTTATCAGCAAGCTCAACAATTCTGTCTGTATCCTTACCCGAAAGACGGATAACTGTCATGGGCCATTTTACGATACCTGCACAGACATCCGGATAACCGTCAAATGTGACATTCTCTTCAACGGGAGCCTTTGCCATTGCGAATTCATAGTTACCGCCCTGGAAATGCTCGTGAGAAAGAATTGAACCGCCGACAATGGGAAGGTCTGCATTTGAGCCTACAAAATAATGAGGAAGATATTTTACAATATCAAAAAGCTTTCTGAAAGCACTCTTGTCGATTTTCATGGGTGTATGCTCACCGTTGAAAACGATACAGTGCTCGTTATAATAAACATAAGGTGAATACTGAATGAACCATTCACCGCCGTCAACTGTCAGGGGGATAATTCTGTGGTTTTCTCTTGCAGGGTGATTTACTCTGCCTGCATAGCCCTCGTTTTCCTTACAGAGCATGCATTTGGGATATGATGCTGCTTTCATTTTTGCTGCAGCAGCAATCGCCTTGGGGTCCTTTTCAGGCTTTGAAAGGTTGATTGTGATATCCATTTCACCGTAAGGAGTTTCAGCCGGCCACTTCATATCGTTCTTTACACGGTATGTACGGATATAGTCAGATGCACGGCTGATGTCATAATAATATGCAGTTGCCTTCTTGGGGTCTTCTGCATAAAGAGACCTGAACTTTGCAATCACCTCAGAAGGTCTGGGCATCATGCAATTCATAACCTTTGTGTCAAAAAGGTCCCTGTAAGTTACACTGTCATCAATAATACCCTGCTGACAGGCATAATCAAGAATAACCTTGAGTATATCCTGTAATTGAGCATCATTGACTGTTGCATCTTCCATTGAATCAAGGTGAAGCACATCAAGAATCAGGTTACGGCAGTATACTCTGTCTTCCTTTTCAAAAAGAGAATGCTTTTCACCGTATTCAAGCAACGATTCAATTGCATCAAATATATTCATAAAAATCCCTCCGGAGAAATTTGCTTATTTATATTATACATTTTACTGAAATTTCTGCAAGTATATATTGAAATTTTTTTTGATATGAGTTAAAATATCCGAGGTGATAAAATTGGATCAGAAAAAAATTGACAGAATAAACGAGCTTGCAAGAAAATCAAAGACAGAAGCAGGACTTACAGAGGAAGAAAAGGCAGAACAGGCAGTTCTCAGAAGGGAATATATCGACTCGGTAAAGGCTTCTCTTGTAGGACACCTTGAAAACACAACAATTGTCCGTCCCGACGGCTCAAAAGAAAAGGTTACAAGAAAACCGAAGAAGTAATAACAGCAAAACCGTTATGCAAAAAAAAGCATAACGGTTTTTTCTTTTACACATTTACCCGAAATACAGACAATTATGTAGTTTTGTATTGAATTAAACTCTTGAAAAGAACAGAATTCGCAACAATTCTAAATCTGATTTTCTGTCCGTTTTCAAAAAATGCCGTGCATTTATAAACCAACGGCTTCGGTATTCGTTTTGCCTTATAATGAGTTGTAAAATATCTGCTGTTACTTGAATATCCTGTTTCTTCATAAACTGTTCTGTACTTCTGCAACTGTTTTACCAATTCAATTCTGGTTACACCCTCGATTCTCTTTAACACATATGAAGCTTTTATGTAATGATATATCCTGAACAATAAAAATCCGGTTGAAAAACAAATGGAACAAAAAAACATGTATTTCAAGACCATGAATATAAAGCAAGTCATATAAAAGTATAAAACAAGCATTTTCTTATTCTCCCATAGGTTCTCCGTCCTGACAGTTCGGACATTTTTTCTGAAAGAGATCTGTGCTGTTAGCAGGATATTCATAATTACAAAGTGTGCATCTCATTATATACTTAACGGAACAGTGATCTGTACCCTTTTCGTCGGTTCTTCTGATAACTTCTTGTTTATGGGGCTCATTTATATAGCCTATATCAGTTGAATGCAGCCTGAGAAAATCATTTTTATACTTTTCAACTTCATCAGCAATATAATCCCATAATAATACAACATTATTTTCATCAATCACAAAAACTTTTCCGTGCGATTTTTCTGCATCAATCTTCATTTGTTCAAAATTAGATCGAAAAGTAGGTACAAAAACATCATAATGTTCTGCATCACCACATCTTTTTTCCAAATCTTCGTACATTACATTTTCTGATTCCGCGGAAAGTTGCAGATATGCACGAAGTATTTTGTAACAGATAATTTTAGGCTTGTTTGCCCATTTACCTATTTTGTTTTTTGCTTTACCATAATAGCTATCCTGCACATAGCCTTTATCATCTGTTTTGCTGTTAAAATTAATCGTCTCTTTTGAAAAACTTTTCAGAAAATACTTTTTCATAAACAATTCACAAACATCATCAAATTTCTCATTGTTCAATTGTAATGCCATATTAAATCGCAACAGGATATCTTCATCTACATTTAAAACGATTTCTTTTTTCATTCTGCTCTCCTCCTGACAAATTTATAATATCATAGTATTATTAGTCTGTCAATACTAATTTTACTAATTTTACTAAAAATACACACAGAATTATTCTGCATGCATTTTTCTGAATAATATTTCAATATAAAAAATCAACTGACCACAAGTTCCACAGCGTGAGCAATTCCGGGGATTGACTCATTCTGCATTGACGTTACGGGTGAGAGCAGAGCCCCCGTTGCAACAACAAGAATCCTTTTCAGCTCCCCTTTTCTCATTCTTTTGAAAATGTGTGAACAAAGTACACTTGCACAGCATCCGCATCCCGAGCCGCCTGCGTGAACATCCTGATTATCACGGTCAAAAATCATAAGCCCGCAGTCATTGTGAACACCTGAAATATCTATATTTTCATTTTTCTGTAACAGCTCATACAGAAGCTGACTGCCCACATAACCGAGGTCACCCGTCAGAATAAGGTCGTAATCCTCAGGCTTTGTTCCTGTGTCCGTCAGATAATCTGCAATAGTCCTCGCTGCGGCAGGTGCCATTGCCGCCCCCATATTGTTAGGGTCGGTTATCCCTTTATCAACGATTCTGCCGAACATTACTTTATCGATTATGATTCCGTCAGGTTTGCCGTATTCAAGCACTGCCGCACCTGCGGCTGTTGCCGTACGCTGTGCCGTGGGGGTCCTCTGTCCGCCGTATTCAAGAGGGAAACGGAACTGTTTTTCTGCCGAGCAGAAATGTGATGATGTTGAAGCTATTGCTGTCTGCATTGCTCCCGAATCCACAAAAACCGAAGCCGCGGCAAGAGATAAGACCATTGTTGAGCAAGCACCGTACATGCCGACAAAGGGAATGTTCATATCCCTTATTCCGAAGGTTGAGCCCGTACACTGATTGAGAAGGTCACCTGCAAAAATACAGTCAATTTTATCAGGTGTTCTGCCTGCTTTTTCAATTGCAAGCATAACAGCTTTTTTATGAAGCTCACTTTCAGCCTTTTCCCATGTAGGCTGACCTATACCGTCATCGGGAAAAGTAAAATCAAAATCCGATGCAAGAGGTCCTTCGCTTTCCGTTTTTGCCGCAACTCCCGCACTTCCCGATATATATGTCTGTCCCGAAAGCTTCAGTACATTTTTTCCTATTCTCTGCATATCTATCACCGTTAAATATTTTACGGAAAAAAATAAAATATATTCAAATAAAAACGATTTAATATTGCTTTTTACAGAAAAACAGGTATAATTTAAGTTATTGAACAATACACAAGGAGTTATTATTATGTTTGTTACATTATGCGTAATTGCAGGTATGATTGCAGGCATACTTGATGCAATTGTTGTAAGAAAAACAAAAAAATTCACAGCAACATTTTTCACAATGATAAAGGTCGCCCTGATGGCAAATATCATCGGACTTGCATTTTCGGATGTTGTCCTGAGATATCATACAGGAACATCTGTTATTCCGATAGAATCACAACCGTATGAATTTCAGTTCTACCATTTTGTCGTGGTTCTTGTCTGTGGTCTTATATGGATTCTTTTTTCAGGCATATTCGACGGCATCTTCATTATCAGGCGTGAAGATGAATCAAAGAAAACGCGTATTGCCCTGAAAATCACATGCGTTGTTCTTGCCGCTATAGGTATTGCAGCTTTCACAGGCACCGTATGGGGCAAGGAGGTTTTCGGTGACATCTCACCTGACCAGATGATGGTGAATCTCTTTTCACCCAAAGAAGGTACAAGCGATGATATCATGGGAACACTCTGGACAGGTCCCGTTCTGCAGACTGTTTCTGCAACCCTCATTTTTTCACTTTTTGTTTTCTCACGCAGAGAGCTTTACTATATAAGAAAAGAAACCGAAAAGAAGATTTTCCCGTCTCTTGTAAGAAAGATTGTATGTTTTGTTCTTGCTCTTGCAGTATTCATAGGCGGTCTTACATACGGATTCATAAAATTTGAATTTGAAAAGCTTCTGAAAATGTATGTCATTGAATCAGGCTTTATCGAAGACAACTTTGTAGACCCGAGAGAGGTCAGCATGCAGTTCCCCGAAAAGAAAAGAAACCTTATACATATTTATCTTGAATCCATGGAAAACTCCTATGCTTCTAAAGACATGGGCGGTTATATGGAAGAAAACCTCATCAAGCCCCTTACAGACCTCGCTGAAGAGGGCTACAGCTTTTCAAACAACCCGACAGGTCTCGGCGGTCCTGTTGCAACAACAGGCTGTACATGGTCTGTTGCATCGATGGTAAACATGAACGGCGGCATCCCCATGAAGGTCACAACAGGCGGTAATCAATACGGTTCAGCCGACAATTTCATGCCCGGTGCCGTTACAATCGGTGACATACTTGAATCCCAGGGATATGAACAGTCCCTGATGTTCGGTGCATCAGCAAGATTCGGCGGACTCAATTTCTTCTACGAAAGCCACGGCGATTTCACGATTCTTGACTACAATGCAGCAAAAGAAAAGGGCTGGATACCAAAGGATTATAAGGTCTGGTGGGGTTACGAGGATGACAAGCTCTATGAATATGCAAAGGCTGAGCTTACAAGACTCCACGAAACAGGCAAGCCCTTCAATTTTGTAATGGAAACAGCTGACACACACTTCCCTGACGGGTATGTCGGCCCCAACACTCCGACACCCCGTGACAATCAGTATGCAAATGTAATTGCTTACAGTGCATCCGAAACAGAAAAATTTGTCCGTTGGATTCAGGAGCAGCCCTTCTACGAAAACACCACGATTGTTCTCATCGGTGACCATCTGAGCATGGATGTCAACTTCTTCACCGGCTTTGATGAGGAATATCTGAGAACAACATACAATCTTATTCTCAATCCTGCCCCGTCTGTGGGAAAGATTCCCGAGGAAAGACTGTACAACCGCTGGTGGTACAATGCAGACATGTTCCCGACAATTCTTGCAAGTATCGGTGTTAAAATTGAGGGCGACAGACTGGGCCTGGGCACAAACCTTTTCTCAGATACACCCACACTGTTTGAAGAAAACGGCGGTGAAAAAGGCTGGAATTCTGTCAGCAAAAAATATGAATTCAAGAGCTCATTCTATAACGAAAACATCCTTGAGGGCGACAATGCACCCTTTGATACAAAAAATGTAACGACATATAAACAATAATTTGTCGAACTGTTTAATGCATAATTCATAATGCACAATGCACAATGAAATGATCTTTCATCGAATATTCATATAAAATAAAAACAAACTTCGTAGGGCGGGTTGCCCTCAACCCGCCGATTGCGTAATGTAATGGAGCAATAACGGTGTAACACCGTTCTATTGCAATAAACTCAATATTTAGATTTATCTGATAGTGGAAATCAAAGATTTCCAATTTGTCTTCGACAAATCGGCGGCTTGAGGGCAAGCCGCCCTACGAAATATGTTTGTATTACGACGGACTGCCAA
>JAFUIY010000081.1 GCA_017473925.1 Clostridia bacterium
TCCGAAACAATTTGCCGAAGGCAAATTATATCACATTTGCGAAGCAAATATATCACATCCGTCACAGACGGATATATAACATTTTCCGCAGGAAAATATATCACTGCAGTAATTTATCGCTCAGCGATAAATTACTGTTTAACCGACAATTCTTTTTATCCATTTTCCTTTTTTTACAAAGTAAATTCCTATTATATCCTTAAGGAAGTTAAGTCCCTGACAGATTGCAAATACGGGAAGAATCGGCAGTGATGTGAAGCTTGTAAGGACAAATGCAGTTGCTGCACTCACAACCCATGCAAAACCGCAGTCAAAGATAATTGTTATCATTGCTTCACCGCCTGAGCGAAGTGTAAAATAGCATGCATTGGCAACAGCATCAAGAGGAATTGCAACAGCACATATAATCATCATTTTTGTTGCGAGCTGTTTTACGCTTTCGTCAACATTATAAAAATTCGGAATAATGAATGAACTGATTGCAAACATTATTGCAACAATCACGCTTATAAATACAGAAAAAGCAATGAGCTTAAGTGAAGAATCCTTTGCTTCTTTCTCCTTTCCGGCACCGAGCAGCTGACCGAGAATAATTCCGATTGCAACACCGACTGACAGAAAAGCAACCGAGAAAACATTCAGGAAGGTCTGTGCAATATTGTTGGCTGCGACAACCTCAAGTCCCTTTGTTGAATAGCATCTGTTTACAAAGGCTACACCTGCCGACCAGAGTGCTTCGTTTACCATAAGTGGTACACCCTTGACAGCAATTTTCCTGACAAGAGACATGGGTACTTTTAAGCTTCTGAATGCACCTACAATGAAAATATTTTTCTTCCTTTCGGCAAATGTCCAGCCGGAAACTATCAGCATTTCAACAAATCTTGAGATTACAGTTGCAAAGGCTGCACCGTTTACACCCATTACGGGAGCACCGAAATGACCGAAAATCAGAATGTAGTTGAGTATAAGGTTTACAATAACTGCTGATACACCTGCAAACATAGGCGGCAATGTCTGCCCTGTTTCCCTGAGCGTGCTTGACCAGCACTGGGCAAGTGTGGAGGGAATAAGACCTATAAGCATAATTTTGAGGTATGCATAGCCTGCATCAAGAGACGCCTGTGCAGCCTCCTGTGTACCTTCACCCCTTAGATACATTTCTATAAGTGAGGGGCCGCAGAAATAAAACAGGGCAATTACACCGACCGTAAGCAGTGTGCAGAAAATTATCTTGAACCTGAAGCTGTCCCTGAGACCTTTTTGGTCATTGTTTCCGAAAAACTGTGCACCGAATATGCCGGCTCCCGAAACAGCGCCGAAAATACTCAGATTGTAAACAAATATAAGCTGATTTGCGACGGAAACACCTATCATTTCCGTCTGACCGACCTGACCGACCATAAGGTTGTCAAGCATATTTACAAAGTTGGTTATTCCGTTCTGAATAAGAATGGGGATTGTCAGAACAATAATATTTTTATAAAACTGTCTTGTTCCTATAAGTTTTTTCAGCATTACTATCACTCCGACGGAAATTCTAACACAATAGTATATTTTATTCAATATTATTCTTGTTTTTTTAACAGCAAAGTGATAATATAAAATAAAAATAGTATTCAGAAATAACAAGTCTGAATATATTACTGTTTATCAAAAGGTTTAAAATCAACATTTATTTAAAATCGTGTTGTTCAGACCTCCTTTTCTGTGCGGTATAATAAAACCGTAATAAGAAAAGGAGGTTCTTAAAATGAACACAGATAAAATTTATGCAGAATCAATCGCAAAGGAATACGCTCCCAAGGACAATTCAAAGGTTATAGCTCTCAGAAAGCTTGACGCAAAGGCAAAAAAGCCCGCAACAATATTCACTTACACATTCGGCATCATCTCATGCCTTGTTGCAGGTCTCGGAATGTGCCTTGCAATGCAGGTAATAGGCTCCACAACACTTCACATGGTGCTCGGAATCATTATAGGCATCATCGGCTTTGCTCTCTGCGGTATCAACTACCCCATTTACAAGAAGATGCTTGAAAAGGGCAAGAAGAAATACGCTTTTGAAATTGTTGAGCTTGCAAAGGAAATCAGCGAAAACTAATTTATGAGGGTGCAGTCCCATGAATAAAAACGAAAGTAAATATTTCAACACTGCAGTCAGGATGGATAAGGCTCTGATTGAACTGCTTGAAAAAAAAGATTTCGAGTATATCACAATCAAGGAAATCTGTCAGGCTGCAGGAGTAAACCGTTCAACATTCTATCTGCACTATGAAAACACCGCTGACCTGCTTAAGGAAACAACGGGCTATATCACAGACAGCTTTCTGTCATATTTTTCAGCAGATAAAAAAAATATAAAGCTCGATATCAAAAGCTGTGATATCAATGAGCTGTTTTTCATAACACCTGAGTATGTGCTGCCCTATCTCACATATATAAAGGAAAACCGCAGAGTGTTCAGAACTGCCCTGAAGCATTTCGGTTCAATGGATTTCGGCGGTGTTTATGAAAAAATGTTCACATATATTTTCAACCCCGTGCTTGAACGGTTCAGCTTCCCCGAAAACGAAAGAAAATATATAATGAAGTTCTATCTGACAGGTATCACTGCCATTGTGGGCGAATGGCTCGACAACGACTGCCGTGACTCCATGGAAATGATAAGTCAGGTTATTCTCAAATGCATTATCAACAGACAGAACGGTCTTGAATAAACTTAAGGGAGATGAAAAAAACACATCTCCCGTTTTTGTTAAGAATATTCTTTAATTTTTTTACTGCTGTAAACTATCATATGAACTGCCATGCCTATAATGAAAACAGATATCACTGCACCGCTGACACCAAGCAGAATACGGCGGTCTGCAAGTGACAGGCTGCCGTCACCGAAGGTTGTCAGCATTGTTGACTCAAGGGTCAGTATTGAAACACAGGCAGAGGCAAGGGCTATTGCCTGCGAGGCTGAAAAAACAGGGTTGTCCGTATGCCGTTTTCTGACAACATTCACAATTGCAACTGTCAGCGAGGTGAATGTGTAGGCTGCAAGTGTTATTGTTGTGATTTCGTTATGATGAAAGGTTCTGTTCCAGTAGACCATAAAGAAAATCATCAGGGAAAGTGCAAGATTTGTCACAAGAAAAATAAATCCGCAGTTACGGAATTTTTTAAGCTCCGAATACATTTTTTCTCCGGGCTTGTATCTGCTTGTGTGCCTGAACAAGGACAGCCTCATAACAGAAAGCGTTATGTAGTACACTGCCAACGAGAAAAACCAGAATGATTTATGAGTAAAACCGAGACCTGTCTGCAGAAGTGCGTATGCCGTGTTCCAGATGAAGGATGCAAAAAGCATTATTTTCTTTCTGAAATGAACGTCATCAAACCAGCGTTTTGCATATCTGTTTTCGTTCCTGAATGCTTTGAGTCTGCGGAACAGAGCAGGAGCCCTCAGGCACACAACCGTCAGTGTGTATGCCGAAAGAACATAGGAAATATATGCAAAAACGGTGTCCTGCTTCTGTGAGACGAATGTATACACAAGAAGTGCCGCTGCAACGGGTGTCAGAATCAGCAGCACGGAAAAGTGCGGATACAGCAATGCCTTAAAGATTTTTTTCGGGTCCATAACAATCCTCTTTTTTATTTAATATATAATTCCACATTAATTATATCTTAATTGCAACGGTTTCCGAACAACAAAATTTCACTTATGTGTTGATTTTTAGCATAAAATAAAAATACCTTGACTGTTTTTTTTACTTTCTGATAAAATATATGTAAGATTTCGCGTTCTGAACAGTCTTATAGTTGAGGAGGTGATAATGTGACAGATTTTGAAAAGATATATAATGCTCACTTTAATGATGTTTATCTCTACATACTCAGACTTTCGGGAAGTGAACATGTTGCAGAGGAAATAACAAGCGACACTTTTTTCAAGGCGATGCAATCCGTTGACCGTTTCCGCGGAGATTGTGATATACGGGTATGGCTTTGTCAGATTGCGAAAAACTGTTATTATACCTATGTAAAAAAGCACTCAAAACAGGAAAGCCTTGACGACGATATTTTTCTTTTTCTGCCTGACTTCTCTGACGGGGTTGAAGAGCAGATAAGCCGTCAGGACGAAGCACGCAGAATAAAGGAAATTCTGCACACCGTTCCCGACCCGTACAAAGAAGTTATTATGTGGCGTGTTTTTGCCGAAATGAGCTTCAGGCAAATAGGACAGATTTTCGGCAAAACCGAGAACTGGGCATGTGTCACTTATCACCGAGGAAGAATGCTTATCAGAGAAAGATTGGAGGAAAGCGAAAATGAAAAATGAATGTAGTCTGATAAATGACCTTCTGCCTCTTTATGCGGAAGACATGGTCAGCGAAGAATCATCGGAAATTATAAAAGAACATCTTGAAAACTGCCCTGACTGCAGAGATAAACTGTCATTTTTCAAAGAGAAGAATGACATTCCCAAACCTGATGAAGAAGAAATAAAACCTTTTACAAGGATATTGAAAAAGACAAACAGACAATTTACCGTTCTGTGTTATGCAGTCCTCATTCTTCTTCTGTTCATCGGAGTATCCTTCAGTGACTGGGGCGAAAATATGCTCAAAAGCATTGCCGTTATGCCTGCTGCAGGTGCATTGGGATATGTGCTTTTCCGATATAAGGCACTTTACAGGCTGCCGCTGATGCTTCTTGTGACGGAAGCCTTTGCCTTTATAATAAACATTATCGAACGGGATTTTTATATGATTGGTCTCAATGTGGCACTCGCTATACTGTGCATTCTTGCAGGTTTTCTTTTTGCCGTACTTGTTCATTCAGCATTCAGAAAGGATAATAAAAAGAAAGCACTTAAAATTGTATCGTTCTGCGTGGCTTTTGCAATGTTTTCGGGGATGTGTTTTCTGACAACTGCCGTTGCAGGCAATCCCGTTTCAAGAATCCTTGCAGGAATAAATATCAATGAATATGTTGAAAACAACTTCCGGGAGCAGGGTTATGAAGTGACAGACATAAGGTTTGACTATCTTAGCTCTTCCTATGTTGCATCCGTAGAGGTACCCGGCAGCTTTGACAGACACTTCAGTATTTCTGCAGGTCTTGACGGCAAAGTAAAGGATAAAATACATGCTGACAACAGTTGGTTAACCGAAAACACAGCCGACAGAATCAGAAGCACATACAAGGATGCCGTTGAGGCAGTTTTCACCAATCCTGATTTTCAGTACCCGCAGGCATCCCTGTTCGCAACAATTGAATTTGAAGAAAATCCGTGGCTTTACGATAAACTTGACCCCGATATGCAGTTTAATATCAATGAATTCGGAGCAAAGGCAGGATGTATCAGTATTGAAATATGGGAAAACAACCTGACTGCTGAGCATGCCGCAGAGATTATGCTTCACACAAAGGAACTTCTTGACAAAAACGGTATAGAGTTTTATAAAATGGATTGCAGTATCCGCAATCCCGACAGTGAAAATTATGAAGCATTCAATGTGGATGATTTTCTTTCCGATGAAATCTATGAAGAGGACCTGATTGAAAGAGTCAGAACTGCAGGTGAATTGCATACATGGTAAAATGCAACTTCCGTACATTTTCGTGTACGGAAGTTTAATTATAAACTTAGTTTTCTCTTTGTTGTAAAAATAATCTGTCTGTGCTATAATGCAGGTATGAGGTGATTTCATGTCTACAGGAATTAAAATTGACTATAATCAGGCTGACGGCTTCAACCGTTACCTTGATGATATTACGGCAGAATACAATCAGTCCGTTGAAGAGGGGCTTGATATAGCAGAGCATAAGGAGTTTTTCTCGTCTGTTGCCTCAATGGAAAACGGTGAAGAGAAAGCAAAGCTCAGCGACCGTATCTTTGAAATTGTGATGAATGCCGGAATCAGAAAGGATTATAAATATAACGAGCCTGATAACCTTGATGATATACATAAGCTGAGAAAGCTTCACAGCTACGACGCTGTTATGCCCGACAGCGAAAATCTCAGAAAGAAGCTCCTTGGTGCATGGACAGGCAGGGCTGTCGGCTGTCTTCTGGGTAAACCCGTTGAAGGCATCAGGAGTGATGAGTTCATTCCCTTTTTAAAGGAAACGGGCAATTACCCTATGCACCGTTACATTCTCAGCTCCGATATTACAGATGAAGTCTGCTCCCGTTATAAATTCTCTTTTAATAACAAGCCCTGGGCTGACACCGTTGACGGTATGCCCGTTGACGATGACACAAACTATGTGGCACTCTATCAGCAGATTGTTGACGATTACGGCAGGGATTTCACTTCCGTAAATGTTGCAGCTGCGTGGGTGAAGTATCAGAGTGTATATTCATATTTCACAGCAGAAAGAATTGCTTATATCAACTTCATGAGCTGCATTCTGCCCCCTGATACTGCAAAATACAAAAATGTCTGCCGTGAATGGATAGGTGCACAGATAAGAGGCGACTATTTCGGCTACATCAACCCCGGTGAGCCTGAAAAAGCTGCTGAAACGGCATACAGGGATGCAAGCATTTCACACACAAAAAACGGCATTTACGGTGAAATGTTTGTTTCTGCAATGCTTGCCGTTGCTGCTGTGAATGACAGTATTGATGACATCATTCTCGGCGGTCTCAGTCAGATTCCCGCATCTTCAAGACTTTATGAAGCCGTTATGAAAATCTATGATGATTACAAAAACGGTGTCAGCATTGATAAATGCTTTGATTTTATTCATTCAGCCTATGATGAGCACACCGACCACGGCTGGTGCCACACAATTTCAAATGCGATGATTGTCACAGCTGCACTGCTTTACGGTGAGGGGGATTTCGGGAAATCAATCTGCATTGCAGTCGGCATGGCATTCGATACAGACTGCAACGGTGCCACAGTCGGCTCGGTTCTCGGCATGAGAGGTTCAATTGACTGCATAAGCGACTACTGGAAAAAGCCCGTCAACGGAAAAATCCATACTTCAATCTTCGGCATCGGCACCCTTGATATTGAAAAGGCAGTTGACAAAACTCTGGAACACATAAATGCTTAAAAATAAGGCTCCCGTTAGGGGTACCCTCCGTAAGAAAGTGTGTCCAAAGGCGCGACTCTTGTATCAAAATTTAATAATTAATTTCGTTAAGCGGTATAGTTATTGGCTATGCCGTTTTATTGTTACACATCTTTTCAAAGTGTCAGTGGGATCTCCGAGGATATAAAAAGGCACAACCTCGGACTAAAAATCCGTTGATTGTGCCTTTATTTTTTACGTTCTCGGCTTATATTGTCAACTAATAGATACTTGATATTTCTTTTTTTTATTTGTTTTACCTTAACATTATATATAATTTTATTACTGGCTCCACACATTCTTTTTCAAGTATTTAAACATCTTCGTATCCAAATTTATTATTTTTTTCATTTTTGGGAAACAGCCTATTTGTTTAATAGCCAATCTGCTACATCCACAATTCTTACACCCTCGTATTGATATTCGGGATTTCTTGTTCGTGCGATTACCATTTTGGGATAAGCATCTTTGATTTTAAGTAGAGGATCAACCTCTCTGCTGAAGGTATCGGGATGGGTTATATTATCCGAAACTTGAATATAAATTTTTTCGTTTCTTTTAAGAGCCACAAAATCGATCTCTTTTTTATACAGCACACCGACATAAACCTTATAGCCTCGTCTGAGCAATTCCATTGCAACGATATTTTCAATCACTCTGCCGTTATCCAAGTTTTTTGTGCCGAGTTTGGCATAACGGAAAGTATGATCGCTCAAATAATACTTATCATTAGAAGCAAGATACTTTTTGCCTTTAATATCGTATCTACGGAATTTATAAAAGGCAAAGGCATTACAAAGATAATTTAGATAGTTACCAACCGTCTTATGATTGATTTTATCCTTGCTCGAAGTAAGGGTATCTGTAATGCTTCTTGCCGAGGTTAAGTTAGAAACATTATCCATCAAGAATTGAGAAATACGATCCATCAAAGCAGGATTTTTGATATTATACTTTTGACGTATATCCCTTAAAATCAACGTATCAAAGACGGTTTCGATATAATCGTATTTATCTTCTTGCTCTTTATACAGATAAGAACCGGACATACCGCCCTCAAGCATATAGTTATCAAAGGCAGTATATTGGTCTGTAAGTCCAAAGTAATGCACATATTCGGCAAAGGAGAACGGATACACTTTGATTTCAAAGGTTCTTCCGGTAAATAATGTTGCTAAGTCCGAGCTGAGCAGGAAAGCATTAGAACCTGTGATATAAATATCGTACATCTCGGTTGCGTGCAGATTGTTTATACATAGTTCGAAGTTGTCACACATCTGAATCTCGTCAATTAAAACGAAATTTTCCTTGCCTTCTATATAATTGCTTTCAATATATTCGTTAAGAGCCTTGTATTCTTTAAGGTTATCATACTTAGACAGATTAAAATTGATATGAATAATATTGGCATCAGTAATGTTCTTTTGTACGTAGGCTTTGAAAGCCTCCAACAACTTCGATTTGCCGGAACGACGTACACCTGTCAGAACTTTAATATCAGGAGTTCCGATAACATTGATCATTTTATCTAAGTATTGTTTTCTTTCAATCAATTTCATAGAAAATCACCTCGCAATCTTATTATACCACGATCACTTCCCAAAATCAACATATTTTCATCTTTGGGAAATGTATATTTCGGAAATAGTAATTATATAAAGTTTAAAGGGAGACAACTTCCTTACGGAGTGTCTCCCTTGTGAGTGCCTTATTATTTGATTTATAGGAAATCTGTGTTTCCATAAAGCATAAAATATTGTATATCCCTCCGTACGCCCGCTATGCGTGCTCAGAGATGGATAACCGAAAACGGTCGCCGCAATACGGCGAAAGCCGTTTTCTTGTGCTTATTTTATTGTTACATCACTGTATCTGCCGATATTGAACAACAGTGAGGGCAATGTTACCTTTTTGCCGTATGCAGTAATGTTTTCAAGCTCAGCCTGCACGGTGTTTGTGTCGCTGTCATTGCCTGCAATCTTTGAGGGAAGATATGATGTGTAAGAAATGTTTCTGAAAACGATGTTCTTCATTTCAAAGTTTTCTGCTTCTTCATCATAAATCTTTACAAGAATTGCTCTGCCTTCATCACGGAAGATTTCGATATTTTCAAACAGAATATTATCAATTCCGCCTTCTGTCTGCTCTGCTACAACAACAAGGGAGCCGATTCTGTCGTTATTCCATACACCGTCACGGTAAATGACTGCACAGTCACGGAATGTAACATCTGAAATCTGCTTGTTGACTTCACCTGTTATGCCAAAGCAACGGGCATAACCGCCCCATGCGATACAGTCAGAGAATGTAATGTTTCTGCTGTCCATTATTCCGCCGAGAGCCTTTACTTCAAATGTGTCGTCTGCCACTCTGCCGAAGCAGTTGGTGATGGTTGCATTGTGGGTGTTGCAGATTGCAATACCGTCACAGTTGCCTCTGTTACCAATAACATCAACATTGTCGATGTACATACCGTCACAGCAGTATGAAATGAATGACCATTCGGGAGAATTGATGATTTTGATGTCACTTACATTGACATCTGTGCAGTTTGTGAAAACAACACCGCGACGCTCACGCCTGTCAAGACGGGTAAGGTCAATTACGCCTCTGCCCGTAAGGGTGACATTGTTGCAGTTGTGGAAATTCAGGAAAGGATATCTTGTAAGACCGACACTGTTGTGCATGAGCGCATCCTGCTCAATATACAGGTTTTCATCCTCTGCACTGTTGATGTCATAAAGATGATTTGCAATGATGTAAGCGCCCTCTCTCAGGTAGATTACAAGATTGTCCTGAGAAACGAAATTGACATAATCATACTGATAAACACCCTTGTCAACGACAATGACATTCTCTTCACCGTAAGTGGCAATATATTCTGCAATTTCCGCATCCTCGTCAACCTTTTCACGGACGAAAAGTGTGTAGCCGTAATACTGATTTGCACCGTTGAAAAGGAATGTGTAAACGCCTGTCTTGTTGATTGAAGCTGTTACGGTATTATCCTTGCAGAGAGCCTTTACACCGTGAGATTCGGGAAGCACGATTGCATTTTTAAGAGTAACATCGGCACCTGTCAGCTCAATATTGAATGAAAATTCACTGTCAGCGTCAACATAAATCTCTGAAAATGAATGAAGTGTGCCTGTGTCATCTGCACGGATGAACACAACAGAAGCATATACGGGGATTTCGGTATCACTGACCTTTGCAGTATAGTAGGGTGAAATTGTGATGCCGTTGATGTCATCATAACCGCCTGACTGCACATACTCGGGGAGCTCTGCAGATGCTCTGCCCACGAGCTCCTGCTCCGTAAGACCTGCTTCTTCAAGAGTCACGATTGCTTCCTCGGGATACTCAAGGAATGAGAAATCAAAGTTTTCACTTTCGGGGCTGATTGTTGCGGGATTCATAAAGCCTGAAATAAAAACAGAAATGGTTGTAAAAATTGTGAAAAAGAATTTTACTACTGCCTGCATATATATTCTCCTTAAATTAATTTACGCTGAATGTCATCACAGCAGGGTCTGAATAAAGTCTGTATGCACTTTCGGCTGTGACAGTGAGGGTATATGTGTTCCCTTTTGTAAGAACATCCTTGCTGACGGTAAAGCCCTGAGTGTCTTCATCATCAACGATATAATAGGGTGCAACAAAATTGTCACTGTAGACCTCATTGCCCTTTTCGTCGGTGATTTTCACTTCGTATTCGTGAACAATGTAACCCTCGGGCACTTCTGCTTCTGTAAAGGTGACTCTGTAATCACCGTTTTCATCGGTGCTGACGGAAGCCTTTGCATTTTCGGGGAAAAGGGGTGCTTCATCGTTAGCCTTCATGTTTTTGTATGTATATGCAAATGTATCTGTGTCATTCACATTTTCAATGAAATAATCGCAGAAATATGAATCTGAAATCAGGTCGTAGCCACGGATTCTGACGCTGCCGTCATTGTCGGCTTCAACAACACAGAACTGTGCCGCATCCTCATATCTTTCGGGGTGCTGACCTACCATATAGTTTTTGTCGGTTTCAAACCTTGCCATTGCACCGACACCGACTGATGTGTATGTGCTCTGATTGATGCTTCTGGGGTCATTCATCGGGAAATGGGAGTGTCCCGAGAAATTGATTACTTTGCTGTGGCCTGCAAAGGCAGGATTAACCTGAGGTGAGCACCAGAAGCTGCTTCCGTAAACGGTGCCGAAGGGATGGGGATGCAGGAAAACAAAAATCGGTTTGTCGCCTGCTGTCTCTTCTGCCTTGTGGATTTCATCACTGAGCCAGCTTGTGCTTTTTGGTGTGAATGTCCATTCAGTCAGCAGCTTTTCACCTGAGAAGCCGATGCATGTAAAGCCGTTTATCTCAGTGACGGTATCAGGACCGTGAGGAAAATACTTTTCAAATATTTCTTTGTAGTTGTCCTGCTTGAATTCGTGATTTCCGCATATATTGATATACACTGTTTCTTCACGGATATGCTCTTTGAGAGTATTCACATAAGCTTCGTAATCACCCTCAGTGCCGATGCTCGTAAAATCACCCAGACCGAAAAATCCGTCAACACCCTTGTAGGTGCTGTCATTGTCAAAGAGTGCGTATGCCGTATCAATGGCATCTGCAACATTTTCATTTTCGTTGTGGGTATCAGTGTAGACAACAAGCCTTACGGCAGGAGTAAAATCATCGGGTACAACGGGTAAGCTTTCAGTCACACTGCCCCTTGACATCTGTGCAGCTCCCCAGAGGAGTGTAATAATACAGAGCAAAGCAACAAAGCCTATAATTGAACCGAGAATAATGCCTATGATTTTTGCAGTTTTTATGAGTATTTTTTTCAAACCACATCGCCCTCTCTTAATAATAAACCTTTATACAAAGTATGTCAATAAAAAAATAAGTATAAATAACATAAATATTTGTAAACACTTCATAACAAACTTTTCGTATTAATTAAAAAAAGATGTTTTTCAAAAAAAATTTTTATTTCAGGTATAGAAATTAAAAAAAATGTTGCAATGAACGGATATTGGTGGTATAATTATAAGGTGTTGTTATGAATTTTTTATCTTTTAAGGAGATGCAGAAATATGAGCCGTATGATTGGCACAGTATCAAGAGGCGTCAGAGCCCCTATCATCAGAAACGGTGATGACATCGTTGAGATTGTTACATCAAGTGTTCTTGAAGCAGCAAAGGAAGAGGGCATTGAATTCCACGACAAGGATATCGTTGCAATGACAGAAGCAATCGTTGCCCGTGCACAGGGTAACTATGCAACAGTTAATGACATTGCAGAGGATGTAAAGGCAAAATTCGGCGGCGGAACAGTCGGTGTTATTTTCCCCATTCTCAGCCGTAACAGATTTGCAATCTGTCTCAGAGGTATTGCAAAGGGTGCAAAAAAGGTTGTCCTTATGCTTTCTTACCCCTCTGATGAAGTAGGCAATCACCTTATCAGCCTTGACATGATGGATGACAAGGGTGTTGACCCCTACAGTGATGTTCTTACACTTGAAAAATACCGTGAGCTTTTCGGTTACGTAAAGCACAGATTCACAGGTATGGATTATGTTGCATATTATGAGCAGCTTATCACAGAATGCGGTGCAGAGGCTGAAATCATTTTTGCAAACAATCCCAAGGCTATCCTCGGTTATACAAAGAATGTTCTTTGCTGTGACATCCACACAAGACAGAGAACAAAGAGAATCCTTAAGGCTGCAGGCGGTGAAATTGTTCTCGGCCTTGATGATATTCTCAATGCTCCCGTTAACGGAAGCGGCTTCAACCCTGATTACGGTCTCCTCGGTTCAAATAAGGCAACAGAAGACCAGATAAAGCTTTTCCCCAAGGATTGTCAGGAGGTTGTTGATGCCATCCATGACAAGCTTTATGCAGCAACAGGCAAGAATATTGAGGTTATGGTTTACGGCGACGGTGCATTCAAGGACCCCGTAGGCAAAATCTGGGAGCTTGCAGACCCTGTTGTTTCACCTGCTTATACAAAGGGGCTTGAGGGTACACCCAATGAGCTCAAGCTCAAGTATCTTGCAGACAACGATTTCAAAGACCTTTCAGGTGATGAGCTCAAGGCTGCAATCAAGGAAAAGATTACTGAAAAAGACTCAGACCTCTTCGGTCAGATGGCTTCTGAGGGTACAACACCCCGTCAGCTTACAGACCTTATCGGTTCACTCTGTGACCTTACATCAGGCTCAGGTGACAAGGGTACTCCCATTGTCTTCATTCAGGGCTATTTCGATAACTATACAACAGACTGATTTTCAGATATTAAAAAGACATCCTGCGAGGGATGTCTCAGACTGTCGAAAAACCGTGTATCGCAATCAAGCGAGACACGGTTTTTTACATATATGAAGGAATACACAAAAAATCTTTTCCAAAAAGCGCTTTTTGGTTGGTTTTTTTGTTTTTGAATTCCATGTTGCCATTCTTTGAGGTTCATTGCAACAAACTTAAGCCTAACCCAATTAGCAACTTGGTTTAGACCTCGATATGGTGTGTATCTCATAGCATGTTTTTCTTTTGCATCAGCGAACACCCTCTCAATTGTCTGACTTCGTTTTGAATAGGTTTCTTTTCCTAATGCTGAGTGCCTGATATCTTCTGCCATTTCTATGTAGTTTTCCCGGATATGTCTGGTTACTACTTTCTGTTTGATTTTGCTTTCTGTACACTGTTTTATTTTTTCACATTTTGCACGGATTGCTTTTGCATTCTCTGTAGCATTCCCTGTTTGTAGTTGTGTACTTTAATACCTTATCATTCGGGCATAGATAACAATCGTAATATTCGTCACATACATATTCGTATTTCTAAAAAAACCTGTCTTTTGTCTGTGGTCTTTTGTATGGCATTGACGGGATTCTTCCGTCATCAATTATCTTTTTGCATATCCATACTAACTATTTCTCATCATTTCTTCTATTTAAATCATTCTTTTCTTCCAACATTTTTATCACAATATACTTTATACCACATACATGACAAAAAGCCCAGCTTTTGCTGGACTTTTTTCGACAGTCTGAAGCAGTCCGGACATTACATACAGACCGCGTTTCTTTTACTTATAATACATATAAAGCTGACATTTAATCATGCCGTTATAGAGCTTTCTGCGTTTATCGGCTTTTCTGCCGAAAGCCTTTTCAAACTCTTCATCGGCTGTAATTATGTAATAGCCCCAGCCTCTCTGTGGTGTGAAGACCTTGCCGAGCTTATTGTAAAGCTCTGTGACGGATTTCTGATCCATTAGTCTTTCACCGTAAGGGGGATTGATAATAACCGTACCTCTGTCAGTTTCGGGCTTAAACTGAGTTGCATCTGCTTTTCTGAAAGTGATGTACTCACCTACTCCTGCACGCCTTGCATTTTCCTTTGCAATTTTCAGTGCAGCCTCGTCAACATCTGAGCCGTAAGCCTTAAAGGGTATTTCGGGCTTTTCAAGGCTTCTTGCCCGCTCCCTTTCTTCATTCCATACCTCGGGAGGAATCTGCTTCCACTGCTCTGCCGTGAACCGTCTGTTGACACCGGGAGCAATATTCTTTACCATCATTGCACCCTCTGTAAGAATAGTGCCTGAGCCGCACATGGGGTCATAGAGTGTATGGAAATCACGGAGTCTTGCGAAATAGCAGAGTGCAGCAGCAAGAGTTTCCTTGATAGGTGCTGCATTTGATTCGGGACGGTAGCCTCTTTTGTGAAGACCTGCACCGGAAGTATCAATAAGAAGGCTGACCTGATTCTTCATAATGGAAAACTGTATCTGATACATGCTTCCCGTTTCCTTGAACCATTCGACCTTATACTTTGTCTTGAGTCTTTCAACAACAGCCTTTTTGATGATTGACTGACAGTCACTGACTGAGAAAAGGTCAGAATTCAGAGAATAACCCTTTACGGGGAATTTATCCTCTCTGCCTATCCATTCTTCCCAGGGAAGCTTTTTTGTACCCTGAAAAAGCTGTTCAAATGTATGTGCTTCAAATGTACCCACAAGCACCTGAATTCTTTCTGAAAAACGTGAGCAGATGTTTGCCCTTGCGAGGATATGCTCATCACCTGAGAAAAGCACTCTGCCGTTTTCGGCTCTTACATCGGAAGCGCCCATTTCCCTGAGCTCTTCTGCAATAGGTGCCTCAAGTCCCAGAAGACAAGGCACAACAAAATTGATATTCATATATAACCTCTTTTATTTTAATCCCATTGAACGCATGATATTGAGTGTTCTGTCAGGAGCATCTGTAATGATTCCGTCAACACCGCATTTAATCATATACTTTATTCTGTCCTCGGAGTTAACTGTCCACGCATTGACCTTTATGCCCTCATGATGTGCAGCCTTTACATAATCCCTGTTTACAAAGATAGACATGGGATGCAGAGCATAACAGCCTATATTCTTTGCATGAAGAATGGGGAAAAGCATATTCTTATAATTATCACAGTGGGGCATTCCGTAAAGATATGCTGTTCTGACACTGCTGTCATAATCCTTTGCAGCCTTGAGAAGATATGTGTCAAAGCCTGAAAGAATGAGTCTGTCAGAAAGCTTGTGTCTTCTGACAGCATCAATTATTACGGGGACAACATCGGTTTTCTTATTCTTGGGGCCTTTGAGCTCAATATTCATGACCTCAATGTCAGACTCTTTTGAAAGCTCAAGGAATTCATCAAGAGACGGAATAAGCGTTCCCTTGAACTGCGGAGCATAATAACTGCCGAAATCGAGTTTACGGAGCTCATCATATGTGTAAGATGCAATACTGCCCATGCCGTTGCTTGTTTCATTAATCGTATGGTTATGACAGATTACGGGAACACCGTCCTTTGTAAGATGCACGTCTGTTTCAAAACCGTCTGCACCAAGCTGGGCTGCCCTTTCAAATGCAGGGATTGTGTTCTGCGGTGCATATCTGTTGGCACCTCTGTGCGCAATAATGTTGATTTTACTCATTTTCCTTCACTCCGTTTCCTGTATATTATATCACAATTATTCTTAATGTGAATAGTTTTTGCAAAAAAAATCATAACAGATTGACATTTATTTTTGCTGAATGTATAATATATTTATAAATTATTTGTCGGAGGCATAAATAATGGAATACAAAATGAATATAGCTGGTCTTGACAGAGCATTACCTCTCTGCAAGCTCAACGACAGTCTTTATATCGGTGCATTTGTTATTTTCGGCGATCAGGAGCTGACAGTTGCCTGTGCAGAAGAGCTTCTGAAAAGAGCTCCCGAATATGACTACCTCATTACTGCAGAGGCAAAGGGTATTCCCCTTATCCACGAAATGGCAAGACAGCACGGTGACAAAAAGTACTTCCTTGCAAGAAAAAAGCCAAAGCTTTACATGACAGGCGTCCTTGAGGTTACCGTGAACTCAATCACAACAGCAGGTCAGCAGAAGCTTTATCTTGACACAGCCGATGCAGAGCTTATGAAAGGCAAGAAGATTCTTATTGTTGACGATGTTATCTCAACAGGTGAATCCCTTGCGGCAATTGAAGAGCTTGTAAGACAGACAGGCGGCGAAATCTGCGGAAAAATGACAATCCTTGCCGAGGGCGATGCTCAGGAAAGAGACGATATTATTTATCTTGAAAAGCTTCCTCTCTTCACTCCCGACGGAAAGCCCATCTGATTATTGCACAAGTATTGGCAAAAAATTAATATTTTATGAATTAAACTGATTAAGACTTGTTTTAATTCCAAAAATATATTAAAGTAATATCAGAATAATATGAAAGGAAGATTCCCGATGAAAGACATTATCGATATGTTCTGCTGGTTCATCAATCTTATGAGAGGTTTCCTTGAAATTCTCGGTATCGACACAAAGATTATTGATGACCTTACAGGTAAGCTTCAGGAAATGGCATAATTAAAACTAAATTCACCGCCTCAAAAGGGCGGTGTTTTTATGGAGAAATACAGGAAAATATAATGGAAAATGTAAAAAAAGAAAACGACAGATTTCTGCTCGAATGCGAACGATGGTGGATTTTTGCCCTGATGATATGTGCTGCAGGCTTTTACGGCGGATACACATACTCTGTCAGAGGCGGTGTGTTCTGCAATGCACAGACAGCCAACCTTGTTTTTTTCGGCATGGCTGTAGGTAATGCTGATGTTGAAAAAGCACTGTATTATCTCATCCCCATGGCTTCATATCTCGCAGGCACAATTATATCTGAGCTTCTGCCTAAAAAATTCAACCGGCACTTCCCTCTCCGTTGGGACACGGCTTTTGTTCTGTTTGAAATGCTTGTAATACTCATTATCGGGTTCATCCCCGAAACGGCACCCGTTCAGATATGTCACATAATGATAAATTTCATCTGCTCAATGCAGTACAACACCTTCCGCAGCGCCGAGAACATTCCTGCAGCAACAACATTCTGCACTGCACACACCCGTTCACTGGGCGTTTACCTTGTAAAATGGATGAAGCACAGAGATGAAAAGAATTTCCTCAAAAGGAGTCTTTTTCACGGCGGAATGATTGCATGCTTTGTTGTGGGAGCATTTCTTGCCACTGTCTGCTGCAGATTCTTCGGCATAAGAGCAATCTGGTTTGCAGAAATTTTTCTGCTTGTAACCTTTGCAGACCTGCTTTATGCAGACCTCACAAAAGAAAAAAATATGCGTAACAGAGTCCCTGACGGGCACTGACAGCAAAAACACATCTTCCGCTGAAGATGTGTTTTTTTGCAATTATTATAATTCTTCGACACTGTAGAATGTCCAGTAGTATTCGCCGTCTATCTCCTGCCAGTCAGCAACAATGTAATATGCGCCTATATATTCATCAGGCTCACCATAAAAACCTGAATTATAATATCTCTCAGCATATATTTCATATTTACCTTCAGAATTGACCGAATAAGTATTGATAACTAACCAATAACCACCTTCGCCACCTGTAGGCCCTTCCGAATTAACATATACTTTTCCGTTGTAAAAGTATGAAAATGGCGACCAATAGTATTCTTCAGCACAGTCAGTATGATAAATTTCCTCACATATCCATCTGACAGTTTCAGCATCTAAAACGTAATAATACGGGAACCAATTATAAGGATCCATATTATTATCATAATAATTATCCTGAATTTCTGAATAATCATCACTGTAGAATGTGTAACCGGACGGATAATAGCCGTTAAATAATATGTTTTCTATAATGTATGAAGCATCATTATACTGATAATCAAAAGGCACACATCCCGTTAGAATCAACGCATCACTCAGCTTATCAAAATCTGCAGCCGGAGCAGGAGTCACGGGAGGCTCGGGAGGTACACCAGTTTCCGAGTTGTCAAACTCGTCAAGCTTAGCAGCAACACGGAGAATCTTTCTTGCATCGGCAGCTGTAATTTTGCCGTTTGAATCAACATCGGCAAGCTTCATCTGCACATTATCAGGTGTATCTATTTTTGCAGCAAATCGAAGAGCAAATCTTGCATCTGCAGCAGTGATCTTATTATCAGCATTAAGGTCACCTGTCATTGTGCCATCCGAAGAAAGGTCACTGCCGTAGTTTGCATTCACATTCTTTATATTTTGTTCAGTAATATAATAATAGTTCAGTTTAATTTCTGATTCATCAGGTATATATTGACTTTGATAATTAAGATACTGTCTGTAAGTTATAGGGTTTTCCCTGTCATCCGGTTCATAAGAAAATCTGAAAAAGAACAGTATTCCGTCGTTATCAACATCATTCATGTACCTGTAGTAATCAAAGTAACTAAAGTTAAGACAGTAATCGAGGTCTGCGCACCATGCCTGAGCAAAATAATCAAAACTGCTGTTTTTCGTATTTATCTGAAAAACAGAATAAGGCCAGATTGTTTCCCCGGGACCATGATTATGAGATGCATCTGATCTGACATAGCCGGTTTTATAAAAAGCTGAATATGCCCCAAGCGTATCAAAATACCTGACACGACCAATACTTCTGTCAAAAGTCCAGACACCCATGTATTGTTCAGCCATAGATAATCCGATAAAACAAACAATCAGTTCATCTATTCCGTCATCATTTATGTCAGCAATGGCAAACTGATTATAATTCATATATGCATTGGAATCATAATACTTTTTTGGATAACGGATCATATCACGCAGCAATTCATTGTATGTTTTAAATGATGTATCACTTTCCAATCCGTCCCAATCAAACGCAGATATAGTGACTGAAAACGATGACATCAGTATAATCAGCGATAAAATAACAGCAACAAATTTTTTCATAAAAACACCCTCTTATCAATCCTCTGCCCATGCCATTGAACGCTTGACTGCTTTTTTCCAGCCGGCATAAATGGCATCTCTCTCCTCTTTACGGAGCTGAGGAACAAATTCACGGGATACTTCCCTTATCTTCTCAATTTCAGACCTGCTTGCCCAGAAGCCTACAGCAAGACCTGCACAGTATGCGGCACCGAGAGCTGTTGTCTCAACAACCTTGGGTCTGTTTACGGTTGTTTCAATCATATTTGCCTGAATCTGCATCATGATATTACTTACAGAAGCACCGCCGTCAACACGGAGCTCAGCAAGCGCAATATCTGAATCGGCTTTCATTGCTTCAAGTAGGTCTGTCATCTGGAATGCAATGCTTTCAAGGACTGCTCTTGCAAAATGCTGCTGATTGACACCTCTTGTGATGCCCACGACAGTACCTCTTGCGTACATATCCCAATAGGGAGCGCCGAGACCTGTGAAAGCAGGAACAAAATAGATTCCGTTTGCATCGGGAACACTTTCTGCAAGTCTGTCACATTCTGCAGCATTTTTAATCATCTTCATTTCATCACGGAGCCACTGAATGACTGAGCCTGCATTGAATGCCGAGCCTTCAATACAGTATTCAACTCTGCCGTCGATACCCCATGCAATACCCGTAAGAAGATTATTTTCGGATTTTACTCTCTTTCCGCCTGTATTCATAAGCAGGAAACAGCCTGTGCCGTATGTATTCTTTGCCTGACCGGGACGGAAACATGCCTGACCGAAAAGAGCAGCCTGCTGGTCACCGATAGCACCTGCAATAGGAATACCTGCAAGGGACTCAAGACCGGGAATACCTGTGGCAACCTCACCGTAAACCTGACTCGAGGGTACAACCTCAGGAAGAATTTCCATGGGAATACCCAATCTGTCACAGATGTATTTATCCCAGCAAAGATTGTCAACATCGAAAAGCATTGTTCTCCATGCATTTGAATAGTCTGTCACATGAACCTTGCCGCCCGTAAGCTTCCAGATAAGCCATGTTTCGATTGTTCCGAAAAGAAGATTGCCCTTTTTAAGAACCTTTCTTGCCTTTTCGCAGTTGTCAAGAATCCATTTGATTTTTGTAGCTGAGAAATATGCATCAATAACAAGACCTGTATGCTCCTTTATGTAGGTGCTCAGCTCCTTGTCGTCATTGATATGCTTTGCAAGCTCAGCTGTACGGCGGCACTGCCACACAACTGCATTATAAACGGGCTCTCCTGTTGACTTATCCCAGAGAACAGTGGTTTCACGCTGATTTGTGATACCTATTGCGGCAATCTCCTTTGCCTCGACACCGCCTTCAATGAGAGCATCGGCAATGGCTCTGTATTCTGTTCTGAGAATTTCCATGGGGTCATGCTCAACCCAGCCTGCCTTAGGGTAAATCTGAGTAAACTCAAACTGAGCCTTGGACTTTATCTGCCCCTCTTTGTCAAAGAGAATTGCTCTTGAGCTTGTTGTTCCCTGGTCAAGAGAAAGTATATATTTTTTATCGGAATTCATAAAAATTCACTCCCTGATAATATTTCTTTATATATTTTACACTAATATTATACTGTTGTCAAGAAAAACAAAATCCCCTGACGAATCAGGGGAAAAATCTTGATTTACGGAAGTCGTGCAGGTTTACGAAGAATTAATCTTGCATCGGCTGCAGTGACCTTTCCGTCTTCATTCACATCTGCAGCTCTGAACTGAATGTCATCAAGCTTTTCAAGCCTTGCAGAATGTCTAAGAGCAAGTCTTGCATCGGCAGCTGTTATCTTTGCATCGCAGTTGACATCTTCCATGACACATATCACTGCTACTGTCACAACAGTATCACCTTGTGCTTCAAGACATTTTGCTCCATTGGGAATATAAGCATCTGTACCAAGCTCATTACCGTTCCTGTCTGTCACAACAGCGGATGTATAACCATATTTCTCAATAAATTCATTTACTTTCATCATTTTTTCAAGGGTAACATTTCCGGACAAATCATCATTGAATAAGCCCTCAGTAATGCCCGACCAATCAGGAATTGACGATGCAAAAACAGGAAGAACACTCAGAACCGCCATAACAAAAGTAAGGGTAATGATAGTTAATTTTTTCATAGAAATACCTCCTTTTATTTTATATTATCACACTCATAATGATTATTCAAGTGCAAAAAGCAGAAAAGCAGCGTATTATTAAAACAAACCGCTGCCTTTCGTGTCTATATTGATACTCCTTCTGTATTTCCTGAAAATATCATTCTTAATTATGATATTAGCACATCATTTGTAGAATGTCGAGCATAATTTTATATGTTTTATTCTCTGTCAAGAATACCAATAATCATATATGATTGGTATGGTGATCAAAATGAAGAATAAACAGAAAGAAAAGTACAGACTTTTAGGGCTTAACATTGCATATTACAGAAAACTGCACGGCTATACTCAGGAACAATTTGCCGAAGCACTTGACATTGACAGAACAACCGTCAGCAAGGTTGAACTTGCAACATCGGGCATCTCCCTTGACCTGCTCTTTGACATGTCAGACCTGCTCGGGGTCCCTGTCAACAAGTTTTTTGAATTCAGGAATTAAAAAACAGCGTATCGTTTGCGATACGCTGTAAATTTTATATCAGTCGTGGTGTCTGTTGCCGTTTCTTCTGCCGCCCTTGAAGTCCTTGCGGGGCTTTCTTTCCTGTGCGGGTTCGTTTTCGGGAACAAGACCTTCAACCTCGATAAGAGCATCTCTTCTTGAGAGGTTGAGTCTGCCCTGGTCGTCAACGGGAAGAACCTTAACGATGATTTCGTCGCCTACATTGACAACGTCTTCAACCTTTTCAGTTCTCTTGACGTCAAGCTGGCTGATGTGAACCATGCCTTCCTTACCGGGAGCAATTTCAACGAATGCGCCGAAAGACATAAGTCTTGTAACAACACCCTTGTAGATTGCACCGACTTCGGGATCCTTAGCGATTGTTTCGATGATATCAAGAGCACGTCTTGCATCTTCGATATCCTGAGCTGTAACAAAGATTGAACCGTCTTCTTCAACGTCAACCTTACAGTTGCATTCTGCACAGATCTTCTGAATAACCTTACCCTGCTTACCGATAACGTCACCGATCTTATCAACATCAATCTTAGTTGAAAGAAGCTTGGGAGCATACTTTGAAAGTTCTGCTCTGGGTTCTGCGATACAGGGAAGCATTACGTTGTCGATGATGTGGTTTCTTGCATCGTGTGTCTTCTGAAGAGCTTCCTTGATGATTTCGGGAGTAAGACCGTGAACCTTGAGGTCCATCTGGATTGCTGTGATACCGTTCTTTGTACCTGCAACCTTGAAGTCCATATCGCCGAAGAAGTCTTCAAGACCCTGAATGTCAACCATTGTCATAAAACGGTCGCCTTCTGTGATAAGACCGCAAGAAATACCTGCAACGGGAGCCTTGATGGGAACACCTGCTGCCATAAGAGCAAGAGTTGAACCGCAGACTGAAGCCTGTGATGTTGAACCGTTTGATGAAAGAACTTCAGAAACAAGTCTGATTGTATAGGGGAATTCTTCCATTGAAGGAATAACGGGAACAAGAGCTCTCTCTGCAAGTGCGCCGTGACCGATTTCTCTTCTGCCGGGGCCTCTTGAGGGCTTTGTTTCACCTACTGAATATGAGGGGAAGTTATAGTGATGGATATATCTCTTTGATTCTTCTTCATCGATACCGTCAAGAAGCTGTGCATCTCTTGCTGAACCGAGAGTTGCAACTGTAAGAACCTGAGTCTGTCCTCTTGTGAACATACCTGAACCGTGAACTCTTGAAAGAAGGTCAACCTGTGCGTTGAGAGGACGCATATCGTTGATGCCTCTGCCGTCTACACGCTTGTTTTCGTCAAGGAGCCAACGACGAACGATGAACTTCTGAAGCTTATACATACAGTCATCGATTTTTTCTGCTTCTTCGGGGAA
>JAFUIY010000082.1 GCA_017473925.1 Clostridia bacterium
AAAATGGAGAAAAAGGCGTTTTTGCTATAAATAAACTTCACCACTCGACGTACCTTTGTACGCCTTCGGGCAAAGCAAAAATCAAGCAATTGCTTGATTTTTGTGAAGTTTATTCATTCTACGCATTTTTCCCTATCCCCTAAAAAAGGAGCTGTATTTTTTTACAGCTCCTTTTGCTATAGATTTACTGTTTAAAGAACTCACTGAATGCCTTATATGCCATATAGACATCGAGCTTTGAAACTGTTTCAAAGGGTGCGTGCATTGAAAGAACGGGAACACCGATATCAACAACATCGATATCAAGGTTTGCAACATATTTTGCAACTGTTCCGCCGCCGCCTGCATCAACCTTACCCAGCTCGCCTACCTGCCATACAACACCTGCATTGTCAAGCATTGCACGTACCTTGCCCATAAACTCTGCAGAAGCGTCTGATGTTCCGCCCTTACCGCCTGAGCCTGTATATTTCATAACTGCAACGCCCTTGTTGATGAATGCTGAGTTTCTTCTCTCCATAACATCAGGGAATGTGGGGTCAAATGCCGCTGTAACGTCTGCTGAAAGACATTCAGACTTACGGAGAACCTCATAACCGTCATAGCCCTCCATAGCGGCAAGATAGTTTATGAAGTATGTCATATATGATGAATTGAGACCTGTGTTGCCGTCACTGCCTGTTTCTTCCTTGTCAGTAAGAACTGCCATAACGGTGTAGTCGGGATTCTCTGCATCAAGAGCAGCCATAACTGCAGGGTATGCACACACTCTGTCATCGTGACCGTAAGAACCTATCATGCTTCTGTCAAAGCCGATGTCACTTGCCTTGAATGCAGGCACTGCTTCAAGCTCTGCAGAAAGGAAATCCGCCTCTGTGAAGCCGTACTTTTCATAAAGGATGCTGAGAATGTTAAGCTTTACTGCCTCTGAGCTGTCGTCATCCTTAAAGGGACGGCTTCCCACAAGAACATTGAGCTCCTCGCCTCTTATACCCTCTCTGAGCGTTCTCTTGTTCTGTTCACCGCCGAGATGAGGAAGAAGGTCTGTTATAACAAACTTCGGGTCGTCATCTGCTTCACCGACACAGACATTGATTACACTGCCGTCTCTGAGCACAACTGCACCGTGAAGAGCAAGAGGAATTGCAGTCCACTGATATTTCTTGACACCGCCGTAGTAGTGAGTCTTGAAAAGAGCCATAGCACTGTCTTCATAAAGAGGGTTGGGCTTAAGGTCAAGTCTGGGTGAATCAATATGTGCAGCGGCAATCTTAACACCGTCAATGATGCTTCTCTTGCCGATAACACAAAGGATAACTGACTTATTTCTGTTGTTGTAATAAACCTTTTCTCCTGCTGTATATTTTTCACCGGGAATAAACTCAGTAAAACCGTTTGCCTTTGCAAGTGCAATAATTTCTGCAGCAGCTTCTCTCTCAGTCTTACCCTTGTCAAGAAATTCCTTGTAACCTTCGCAGAAGCCGTCAGCAGCGTCAACCTCGCTTTCGCTGATAACTTCCGAAGCGTGCTTCGGATTGTAAAAGAGTTTTTCTTTCATTTCTTCAATTTTTGTTTTATCCATTTTTTATTCCTCCGTATAGATTTTATAGTAGAAATCCATTGCCGACATGACCTTATCAACATAATGTGCCGTGTCTGAAATGGGGATATTTTTAAGATTCTGTCCGTCATCGGAATGTTCGGGATTGTCAAGCCATGATGACACATTCCCCATGCCTGCATGATAAGCCGCAATGACGGTTTCTGTTATTGCATATTCATTCTGCAGCACCGATAAAAAGTATGTGCCGTATTTTATTGAAATTTCGGGTGTGAATAAGTCGTTGAACTCATAATCTTCTCCCGTTTTCATTGTAAGCCAGTCGAAGGTTTCTTCCGTCATCTGCATAAGACCTATTGCATCGGCATTTGACACGGCTTCGGGGTCAAATCCGCTTTCGGTACGGATAACGGCATAAATAAGTGTTTCGTCAATGCCGTATTCCTCTGCATAATACTCAACATATTCAGTATATTTCTTAGGATAAAGAAATTCAAGTGCCGTTTCGTAAACTATTTTTCCGCTTAAAGCCACAATGATACACACAAGCAGAAAAATAATGAACGACGAGCCTTTTTTCTTCTGTTTTGCCATCACATCACCTGAGATATTTTGCCACGAAGCCTGAAAGTGCTTCCCTGACATCTGTTTTTCCGTCATTTACAACGGTGAATTCGGACTTTTCCGTATAGAATGAATCCTCATGCTGTACACTCATACGGCTGAGTGCCTGCTCTTTTGTTATGCCGTCACGGGCCATTATTCTTTCAAGACGCATTTCTTTGGGAGCAATGACGCTTATTACCGTGTCGCAATGCTCCTCGCCCTTTGCCTCAAAAAGCAAGGGGGCATCAATAACCGAAGCAACAGCACCTTTGTAAAGTGCTTCACGGCATCTTTCGGTTGCAACTGCAATAATTTCAGGATGCATAAGTGAGTTAAGAAGCTCCTGCTTTTCCTTTGTTGCGAATGCCCGTGAAGCGAGAAGCTTTCTGTCAAGAACACCGCCACTTACTATGTCTTCACCGAAATGCTTTGCAAGAACACTCAGAAAAGGAGAGTTTTCAGCCGTAAGCTCCCTTGCGATTTTATCCGTATCACAGACATAGCATCCGAGCGACTCAAGATACTGTGAAACATAGCCCTTACCTGCACCCGTGGGGCCCGTAAGACCGACAACAGGTCTTTTCACACCGTCAATAAATCTGAATGCGGCGGCTCTGTAAAGACGGTTGCACACGGCAAGTCCCACACCGTCTGTCGACGGTGAACGTGCAAGAACATTTTTTGCTCCCTTTTCGTCAAGTTCTCTGAGAGCATCAAAAAGCCTCTGAGCCTGAGAAAGCGAATCCGTTTCTCTGCCGAAAGTAACAATTATTTTATCAGGGAAAAATTCTTCCTCTCCCTCAAAACACAATACGCCGTCACAGTCCGAATTATTCACATATTCACGGAATTCACCGAGATTTCCCCTGACAATCTGAATCTGAGCATCAGGAGAATAATGCTTATATTTCATACCCGGTGACTCGGCTTTTTCATCTTTACCCATGGGATTAAGAACAGCCTGAGCCACATCGACTTCACCGAGAACACTTCTGAGCTGTTCAAGAGTTACTCCGCCGGGTCTTAACAGCATCGGGATTTCCGTTGCAAGAGTGATAACAGTTGATTCAACACCGACATCACAATCCCCGCCGTCACAAACGGCATCTGCACGCCCCATCATATCGGCTTCGACATGCTCAAAGCTTGTGGGACTTGGAAAGCCTGAAATATTTGCAGAGGGAGCCGCAAGGGGGCAGGATAATTCAATAATTTTATTCGCAATTCTATGGGAGGGCATCCTGACGGCAACGGTATCAAGTCCGCCGCTTGTTTCGTCGGGGACTTCCTGTCGTTTCGGAAGAATAATCGTCAACGGTCCCGGCCAGAATTCTTCTGCAAGCTTTTTTGCACTTTCAGGCACTTCCCTTGCAATAGAATAAATCTGACTGAAATCCGAAATGTGAACAATAAGAGGGTTATCCTGCGGTCTGCCCTTTGCTTCAAAAATCTTTTTGACTGCTTCACCGCTGAAAGCATCGGCAGCAAGACCGTAAACGGTCTCCGTAGGTATGGCAACTATACCGCCGTTACGAAGTATCTCTGCGGCGATTTCAATATCTGCTATATCATCATTTATGTCAAATGTTCTTAATTTTAGAGTGTTTTTCATAATCTTTTCACTAATCTGAATATCTCTTTCTCATAACGGACGCCCAATGGGCGCCCCTACGATGTTGATTACACAATTTTACAAAGCCAACACCGAAGGTGTTCCGAAATTATGCATTGTGCATTGTGCATTATGCATTATTCTTCATTTTCTCAGCCGTATCTGCAGTAATAAGTGCATCGATAATTTCATCAAGGTCACCGTTGAGAATTGCATCAAGCTTGTAGAGTGTAAGACCTATTCTGTGGTCGGAAACTCTGCTCTGTGGGAAGTTATAGGTTCTGATTTTTTCACTTCTGTCACCCGTGCCGACCTGTGAACGCCTTGCACCGTCAATTGATTCCTGCTGTTTACGGCATTCTTCGTTATAAAGTCTTGCACGCAGAAGCTCGGTTGCTCTGTCCTTGTTCTGATACTGGCTTCGTTCAACCTGACACTCAACAACAGTACCTGTGGGTACGTGAATTACACGCACTGCAGACGAAGTCTTGTTGACCTTCTGACCGCCTGCACCGCTTGCACGGTATGTTTCATAGATAAGGTCAGCCTCGTTGAGCTCGAATTCAACTTCTTCTGCTTCGGGAAGCACGGCAACGGTTACGGTTGAAGTGTGGATTCTGCCTCCTGATTCAGTTTCGGGAACACGCTGAACACGGTGAACTCCGCTTTCAAACTTGAATCTCGAATAAGCACCCTCACCGTTTATCATAAAGCTGATTTCTTTTATTCCGCCGAGCTCTGTTTCGTTGAGATTTAGCACTTCAATCTTGAAGCCCTTTGTTTCGGCATACATTGAATACATTCTGTAAAGGTCGTAAGCAAAGAGAGCACTCTCCTCACCGCCTGCACCACCTCGGATTTCGACAATAACATTTCTGTCATCGTTGGGGTCACGGGGCAGAAGAAGGATTTTGAGCTCCTCAGTGAATTTCTCCATATCTTCCTTTGCCTGCTTATATTCTTCCTCGACCATTTCCTTGAAATCCTTGTCGAGACCGCCTTCATCGAGCATCTCTTTAGCCTCATTGAAAGCGCTCTCGGCAGCCTTGTATTCCCTGTATTTTTCAACAGTAGGAGTGAGCTGCTTGAGCTCTTTCATAAGAGAAGTATATTTATCCATATCAGAAGCCACATCGCCCGAGCAGAGCAATGCATTTACTTCCTCAAATCTTTTTTCGACAACAACAAGTTTATTGAGCATATCAATCTCCGTGTGCATAGTATTCTGATATATTATAATACTACTATACCCGTCAAAAGTCAATTCTTTCAAAAAGAAAACGGAGTCTTGCGACTCCGTCAGCTTATGCTTTTATTGTGAAAATCATCTTGAAGAAATCAAAAATCTTTCTGAAGAAATCAAGCACCTTCTGAACAAACTGCATGAATGCAGATGTTTCATAACCGGGAAGTGTCACGTTGTTATCAGCAGGTGTGCTGTCTGTTGTGAACTGAACAACAAGAGGTCTGAGAACAAGTGATGCAACCATATCAATACCCTCTATTCGTTCGAGAGTACCGCCTGCAAAATCAACAACACCGTCGGGAATTGTTGTGCCTGTGATTTCAAGTGCAAATGTGATAACTGTCTTGTAATCCTCTGCAGAAACATCCTCAAGGCAATAGCAGAGTACGGTTGAAACAGCATTCATAAGCAGATTGATTTCTGTGCTGTCTGCAGCGAAATACTCATCACCTGTGCAATGTGCCTGATAGAGCGTGATTGCAAGGTCAATAAGGTCTGTGTAGTTGCTGTCGGGAAGAGTCTTGCCGTACTGAGCAGCAATATCCTTCATTGACTTGCCGTTTTCATCTGCCGTATAGAAGGGCATCTGAACGATTTCTTCAAGCTTGTCACCGAGAGCTGTGATAATTCTGCACATGTCTGCATCTGCTTCGGGGTCAAGCTCAAGGAGCTTTATAAGCTGAGCCGCACTGATATAGCTTGTGAAGGTGTTGCGGAGACCTATCCACATTGTCTTCTTTGTGTAGGCTGTGAAATCTGATGCTGCAAGGTCCATTGCTTCCTGAGAAAAGCCTGCAGGAATAAGTGATGTGTCAACCTTGTCAACTCTCTTTTCTGCAAAAACAACATTCTTGCTGCCGAATGTCACTTCTCTGTACTGACAGGGATAAGCATTGAGTGAGTTTGTAACAACATCATAGATTGTATTGCCATTTGCTGATGTGTAAGAAACGATATCCTGGTCATGGGTGTGAGCCGTGAAGATGTATTTCACACCGCCGTCAGCAAGCACATCCTTGAGAGCTTCATTCTTTACGATAGCACTTGAGTGAATCTGCTCTGAAAAAATGAAATGCTGAAGAAGATTATGATGCATCATTGCGATGACAAACTTACCGTCTTCCTTTGCAGCATCAAGCTGAGCCTTTATCCATTCAAGCTTTTCATTGTCAACCTCAGGCTTGCTTTCTGTGGGAAGAGTGCTGTCAATTGCAACAAGTCTGAACTTTGCACCAAGGTCAACTGCATATGATGCATGGCTGTCTGCCTTTGCAACAGCTTCCGCATAACCGAAGTCATTATAGATTGTCCTGAAAACAGCAACCTCGGCCTTGAAGAGGTCATGATTGCCGGGAACTACAAAAACGCTTTTGCCTGTTTCCTTTTCAAAAGCAGCAAGCTTTGCAGCCATGAGAACATGTTCATCCTCTGCACCGGTATCAACAAGGTCACCGGGAAGAAGAATGTAAGCAGCATCACTCTTTGCAGCATTGTCAAGGAATGCAGTGATGATTGCATCCGATTCACGGACAAGCTGACCCGAGGAAGCAACATGTACCCAGGGATTTGTCTGTGTGTTGCCTGTGTAGGGTACATATGACTTAGCAGAAAGATGCAGGTCGTTTGCAACGATAATCTTCATGTCATCTGCCGCAGAAACACCGATTGCTGCAGTACCCATGAGCATAAGGACGCAAAGGAGAACGGAAATAAGTTTTTTCATGTAAATTCATCCTTTCTTTTTTGGAAAAAGAATATCTTTTTAACAATTTTATCACAGCAATCTGACATTGTCAACACATCAATACAATCTGTCGAAAAAACATATGACAATTGTCGAAAAAAATACCCGTCATTTCTGACGGGTAAAATATTTGTTTTTTACAGCACTGCAAGCTCGTAAAGCTTAACAACTGCATTTCCTCTTGAAATTGAACCGCCGCTGAGACCAAATTCAAAAACAGTCTTCAATGCAGCAACAAGGCCCTTGAGCATGCCGAGAAGTCCGGGGCAGAGAACTGATGATGCGCTGAAAAGTGTAAAAGCAAATGTCATTGCAGAAACCTCTTCGTCAGGACCGAATGTTGTTCCGTTGCCTGAAACATAGCCGTTTGCAGCTGCCCATACGCATGCGTCATCGCTGACATCCGTAAAGGGATTGTTTACTGTCACCTCGGGTGAGCCTGCAAGACCGTAAAGTGCATGTGCAAGGTCTTCCTTTGTAAGAGCATTGTCAACGCCGAATTCAGTTGCTGAAACGCCTTCAAGAATGCCGTTCTTGTAGAAATGTGAAACTGCATTGTAAAGAGGTGTGCCCTGTTCCACATCTGTGTAGGGGAATGATGCATCGGGAAGTGCTTCAAGAATACATTCAGCAATGTGCTGATGTCCCTCTGCTGTGGGATGATATGTTACACAGATTGTGCCTGTTGTGTCAACAAATGTGTAGCCGTATTTCTTTGCGCCTTCCTTCATGGGGGTGTTTGCCATGTCAACAATCATCTGACCGATGTTGATTTTTGCAGCCTCTGTTTCGTCAACAACAAGGTCTTCCTCTGACTTGACAGCATTGTCAAACATACCGATAACAAGAAGAGTTGCATCGGGATTGAGTGCATAGATATCCTCAATCATGATGTTCCAGTTTGTGAAGAATGTCACAAGGCCCTTTGCAAGAGCAGCAGGAACAGCCTCAAGAAGTGCGGGAAGCGCCTTTGCTGTGTTTGCAAGCTCAACAAGCTTGTCAACTGTTTCTGTGACAGCGCCTACCTCATTGCCGATTTCTCTGATTTCCTTGACAACCTCGGGGTCAACACCGTTTTCTTCCATGATGTCTGCAACAAGCCATGTGAGCATTGTGCCGAAGTCGTTACCGCCTACACCGAGAGTGATAAGGTCAGCCTCAGCAATGTTCTGACGGTATTCGGGGATTCTTGCCTTCATAACCTCGGGGTCCTGAGTATCATGGAACATGAAAGCATCGTCATAATCGTAATCATCCTCAAGCATGTAACGCATTTCAATTGTTCTGAAGCCGGGACATGCCATGGGAATGAGCTCAGCACCGAGAGCGTCTGCTACAAGGTCAGAATATGAGCCCTCAACCCTGATGAATTCTGTGGGAAGATAGAGTATGTCGTCATGTCCGCTGGCAACACTGTCGCCGAGAAGAACATATTTTTCATAAGCAAAATACTCTTTTTCTGCAGATGCACACATTGCAAACAAGCCTGAAAGCATTGTTAATGCAAGAAGCACTGCCAATGATTTTTTAAGAAGCTTTTTCATTCTGATAACCTCCGTAAAGCTATTATTATGTATAAATTAACAGAAAATGTTCTTTTAGTCAATATCAAAAAAGAATTATAGCAAATTTTAATGTTTTTTAAACAAAAAAAAGGATTGCCTTACTGAGTAAGACAATCCGACAAAATTAAACTTTTTCTCTCTGTTCCTTTGCAGCCTTTGCAAGTGCCTCTGTGTCGCCTGAGTCAGCAGCCTTCTGAAGCTCTGCTCTTCTTGCAAGAAGCTCTGCATACATAACTTCTTTCTTCTTACCTTCAAGGTCATAGAAGAGCATCGGGAAAATACCGAGTGCGCCTGTAATTGCAGGAACGATTGTGAACATTGCAAACATGTAGAACTTGACGCTGTCTGTCTGTTCTCTGCCTGAAATGTAAGCAGTCTGGTCATACTTGACAAGCTTCTTAAGACCTGTACTGATAAGTGATGAGAACTTCGCAGATACCTTCTGTACAATATCCTTTGCAACGGAGGTCATAGCCTCTGTTCTGTAGCCGTTCTTCCATTCACAATAGTCCATAGCTTCGTTGAACATTTCTGTACCGATAACTGAACGAGCACCATAGAATAAAGTCCATATAAGCTCATAAATGCTCATAACAATAAGCATGCCTATTGTGCTCTGGTAAATACCGCCCTTCTTGGACTTCCAGTTCATACCTATACAGCCGATGCCGAATACGAAAATGTTAAGGAAATTTGAAATGTAGTTTGTTGAAATATACAGGAATCTACTTGAGAAGTGTCTGCGCAACCAAGGAACATAAGCATAAGAAGCAGGGCTTACGGGTGCAGCTGCAATACCTGTAATCATTGTCATTGATGCAAGATGAAGAACATCTATGTAGTAGTCACTCTTGCTGCCGCCGATACCGAAGCTTGACAGGAAGCCGCTGAGTGTCAGCAACAACATAGGCTTATTATTGATAATCGACTTCATACCCTGCATAATACTGGGAGTTTCAACAGACTGCATGATTCTTTCCTTACTGTTCATGAAGAACCACATTGACATACCGCTGGCAACGAAGTTTGTGAACATACCCATTCCGACGAATGACGCAAGATAGTATGTCTTCTTACTTCCGCCCTTGAAAACACTGTTGTCAATAAGGTCGAGAATAACAGTCATTATCTGCTCGGGGAGCTTTTCACCGAATGTACCCGATGCGAAGTTAGCCAGCGTAATAAGTCGGGTTCGGTCCACAGGGTGCGGCGTTATTGTTGATAACAAACCGTTACGGGCAATGTTCTGGAAGGTTCCGATACCTTCACGAAGAAAAGCAAGGAGAACATAGAAAATGAATTTGGTCATGTCCATTGATGTTCTGCCCGCAAACATAAGGGGCATAAGCCAGTAAAGACATGTACCGATAAGACCGGGCACTGCAAGTGCAAGAAGATAAGGTCTGAATTTACCCCATCTTGTACGGGTTTTATCAACGATAGCACCCATGAAGATATCATTCACAATATCCCATACGCCGTTGATTGCCTGTTCAATCATCTGAAGTGAGAGGTCAACCTGAACGATGTTGGTGATGAATCTGTCTGAGTACTTGTTGATATTGAAGCTTTGTGCTGCGTCCCAGAGAACAAAGCCTACAGTTTCCTTAGTACCTACATAACGTCTGTTTTCATAGACATAATTGGTATTAAGCTCTGAAGTCTCTGTCTGAGGAGCATTATTGGAGTCAGCCAAAATAACAACCTCCGTAACTTTTACTGATTAATATGATTATTTTATCATATCATGACACAAAATGCAACAATATTTTGTGTTTATAACAATTTTTTTTGTTAATGTTTCAATAAGGAAAAAAAAGTATGTAAAAAAAGAAAGAATCCCATAAAACAGTTCAAGGGATTGGTACCTTAGTACCAATCCCCAAAAACTAATTTGCAATTAAATGCTCAAGCTTTATGCTTGATTAATACCGGAGTCAGATATTATTCTTCGTCCTTTTTTCTTGTTGCTACGAAAGCAACTGCTGCGATAGCCATAACACCAGCGATAGCTGCTACGCCTGCATCACCAGTTTCCTTGATGGGCTTATCTGTTGTTGAGGGAACAACCTTAGTTGTTGTTTCAGTAACTGCAGGAACTGTCTCTGAAGGAACTTCCTTCATAACAACTGTAGCTGTTGCACCAGCGGGAACGTCTGTGCCGTCCCATGAACCGATAGCAACTGAAACGTCTGTGTTGCCAGCCTTGAGAACCTTGAATGTAAGAACTGCAAGACCTGAGTCTGCCTTAGCAGCGTCCATGAACATGAATGACCATGTTACTGTACCGTCAGCAACCTTGTCACCAGCGCCCATGTCATAAGCTGCGTCGCCAGCCTTAGCGATGCTTACGAATTCAAGAGCAGCAGCATCATAAGTGAACTCGAGGTCAGCACTCATGAGGCCAGCCATACCTGAAGCAGCACATGTAACTGTAACTGTTTCGCCTACTTCAGCATAGTCTGTAGCTGTAAGTGTAACTACGGGAGCAGCAGCGAAAGCTGTAAGAGCAAGAGCTGCTACCATTGCAAGTGCCATTGCACATGCGAGCATTTTCTTTGCAAGTTTCATTTCTAGAACCTTCCTTTGAAATTTTTTTCTATATACAGAGCCTTGAGACTCGGCATACCATAACTTAACAGGGCAGATTGCCCGTTTAACACATTGATATTATATACCATGACTTTCAATAAGTCAAGTGCAAATCTGAAAAAAATTAACTAAATTCATACCTGTCATTTTTCAGATATTAAGCATGTATGACAATTTAACTACATTGTAATACATGATTATTGCTTTGTCAACAGAATATTATACGATTTTTTATCTTCTTTAACCGTAAGATACGGCTTTTTCATCATTCAGTTCCCCGAAAGCTCTTTATCACGCCTGAAAGACCTGCCGAAAGCCTCGCCGACAATATCGTCAAGACCGCTTTCCTTAAGAGATGTTACGCCTTGGATTGTTGTTCCTCCGGGAGAACACACCTTGCCGACCCATCCGTCAATGTCTCCGCCGCATTTTTTCAGAAGCTCAGCAGAACCCAGAACTGCCTGAATTGCAACCTTGCGTGCCGTTTCACCATCAAGACCGTTTTTCTCCCCTGCCTTTGCGAGAGCACCGATAAACATGAATGAATATGCAGGTACACAGCCGCCGAGAACACCGAAAACGGAAAACAGACTCTCATCAAGATACTCAGCCTCACCGTAAGAAGCACAGATTCTCCCTACAACGGCAAGCTGTTCCTCCGTAACAAATGCATTCCCCGTATAAGCTGAAACAGCAGCGCCGACCTCTGCATTGAGATTGGGGAATATTCTTGCAACGGGTGCATCATATGAAAGGAAAGATGAAATATAATCCGTTGTCTTTCCCGCCGCAATGGAAACCACAAGAGGCTTGTTGACGGCAAGACAATCACTGATTACGGGCAGTAATGAGGGGAAAACCTGAGGCTTCGTGCAGAGAACAACCACATCGCAATTCAATGCAATATCCTTTTCACTTTCCGCCGCATTGACTTCCGTTTTTTTACAGAATTCAACAAGCTTCTCCCTGTCTATATCATAAACATAAATATCATTTTTATAAAAAACATTTTTTTCTGCAACATTCCTGATTATGGGCTTTGCCATATTACCGCAGCCGATGAAGCCGATACATTTCATTATATATAACATCCCGTTCCGTTTTTTTACAATAATTGTATCACAGAAATCAAAAATTTCAATATATTCTATTGCACAAAATAAAAAAAGATTATATAATAACGGTTGGTGGTGAATTTTATGATTCTTACAACAGATATCGGAAACACAAACATCACAACAGGCATTTATAATGAAAATGACCTTCTGTTTGTTATAAGAACTGCAACTGACAGGACAAGGACTCCCGACCAGTATGCCGTGGAGCTCAGGGCAATGCTCAGCCTGCATGATGCCGACAGCTTCAATTTTGACGGCGCAATCATCAGTTCAGTTGTACCCGAGCTGACGGAGGTCATAAAAGAAGCAATCCACACTGTCACAAAACAGACAGCACTTGTTATAGGTCCCGGAGTCAGAACAGGACTGAACATAAGAATCGATAATCCTGCACAGCTCGGTGCAGACCTTGTTGCAGGTGCCGTGGGAGCACTTCACAAATACACCATGCCCTGCCTTGTTCTCGATATGGGAACGGCAAACAAGATAAGCGTTCTTGATTCTGCAGGCAACTACAGAGGCTGTACGATTTCTGCAGGCGTGGGCATTTCACTCAGAGCGTTATCGACAGGCACATCACAGCTCCCTGCAATTCCGCTTAATGCTCCTGCAAACGCAATCGGCACAAACACCGTTGACAGCATGCAGTCGGGCACCGTGCTCGGAGCGGCAGCAATGCTTGAAGGTCTGTGTGCAAGACTTGAAGACAGTCTCGGCGAAAAGGTGAACACCGTTGTTGCAACGGGAGGCATCGCAGGTGATATAATCCGTTACTGCAACATGGACATCATCTATGACCCCGACCTGATTCTTGACGGACTGAAATTCATTCTCGAAAAAAACAAAAATTAAAATTTAATATATTACATTATATATAAGGACTCGTTTAAAATTTTGCGATGTATCCGTAAAGGAACATCAGCAAGGAGGAAATATATATGTCAAAAACCACAAACCACAAAAAGATTGTCAACATGACAATCACGGCAATGCTGACAGCAATCATTGCAGTAATGGCTTTCACACCGATCGGCTTTTTGCGGATAGGTCCCCTGGAGCTGACACTGATAATGATTCCCGTCATAGTCGGTGCAGTTACGCAGAACACTGCATCAGCAACATTCCTCGGAGCAGTCTTCGGCATTGTCAGCTTCATCCAGTGCTTCACGGGAAGTGCACTCGGCGCTATCCTTGTGAGCGAAAGTGTATTCAGAACATTCATCGTGTGCTTTGTTCCCCGTCTGCTGACAGGACTTCTCTGCAGCCTTATTTTCAAGGCATGTAAGAAGGCTGACAAAAAGAACAGCTGGTCGTTCCTTGTTGCAGGCATCTCAGGCTCACTGCTTAACACGGTACTGTTCCTCGGATTCCTTGCACTGCTGTTTATGAACTTCACCTTCTCACCCGAGCAGGCAGCATCCCTCGGCGGTATAGAAACAGCACTCGATGTTGTTATTCTCACTGCTGCAGGCATAAATGCACCCATTGAGCTGGCAGTCTGCGCCATACTCGGAACAGCAATCGGCAAAGCAGTTTCCGTTGCAGTTTCAAAAATGAAATAACAAACACAAGGAGCTGTAAAAAAATACAGCTCCTTTTTCAGGGGATAGGGAAAAATGCGTAGAATGAATAAACTTCACAAAAATCAAGCAATTGCTTGATTTTTGCTTTGCCCGAAGGCGTACAAAGGTACGTCGAGTGGTGAAGTTT
>JAFUIY010000083.1 GCA_017473925.1 Clostridia bacterium
GGTCGATTTATTAACCGAGGTTAATAAATCGACCGCACATTTTCGCTTGTTTGTCAAGTCTTTTTGCAAATATTTTTTCAAAAAAACAAAACCGGGCTCATTTTTGAGCTCGGTTTGTCTCTTAACTTAATGATATTGGCCTCGGCAGTCCTTTAATTTTATCTTTTCGGCATTGGTCTGTGCTTTGCAGTGTATTCGCTGACATCAATTCTTATAACGCTTACAACCTTTGTGATTTTATCGTCAAATGTAAAATCATCCCTGCCTGTCTGTGTCTTCATAAGCATAACAAGACCGTGCTTCTTTTCTTCTGTATCTTCAATTATTGTTGCTGTGCCTCTGCCCATAATTGATGAATATGTGATTCCGTAACGGCAGGCAACATCACCCTCAAAGGGAGTAATATCGCAGTCCATTTCAAAAAAGACCTTGGGATTTTTGACCATAAGGTCTATTTTTCTGCCCTGAGGAGCCCCGTGAAGCCAGATTGTGAGCTTGTCACCGTTCATTTCGTAGCCGTAATTCATGGGTACAACATAGGGCTCGTCACCGTCAACAAGACCTAAGTGAAGCACCTTTGCGGTGTCGAGTATCTTAATAATTTCATTCATATCCGTGACCTGTCGTTCACGCCTTGTCATTCCGTTCATTTTTACTGCTCTTTTACCATCTGTTTTCAACATATTCGCAGAATGCAAATAAGTCTTTTATCTCAATTTTTGTTCCGTCATCAAGTGTCACATCGCCATTCCATATGCCGTAAATCTGATGACAGTTCATTCTGCCTACCTTGAAATCAACATCGCTGTGATTGTCAAAGGTGGGCTGCATCGTCATATTGAATCTTCCGTCCTCAGAAATGATTTTCCATGGCTCCATAAAACGGTCCTTCGGGAATTTCTCCACATCAACAGCACCGAATTTATGCACCTTTCCGTCATAGAAAATGCATGTTTCCGTGGCGTGACTTTCGTTGCCGATTGCCCAGGTGATTTCAAAGCCCAGAAGATGCTTTTCACCCTTTTCGTCGGTGTGATACATGCTTCCGCTGCCCCAGTACCATACCATTTTGTGAATGGTGTTCACTCTGCCCCAGTCCATGGCACAGAAAGCGGTGTCCTTTGAGAATGCATATTCATAATCACCGAAACGGAAATAACCTCCGGTGGGCATACAAGCCTGTTTTGTGGTCATAAAATAACGGGTGTTGTCTTCATCAAAGGGAAGAACAGTCGTTATGTTTTCCATACCGGGAAGAATATCCATTGTGATGTCGCAGACAACCATTTTGCCCTTGTGAGGCTTGCTGAAATACAGCGTTCTTTCGGTTTCCATGGTGTTTATGTCAAAAGAAGCCTTACCGATTTTACCTGCAAAACGGTTTGGCTCGTCACCCTTTGAGGGAGGAACAACAGTGTTGCCTCCTGCAAAATAGGAAACAGCATCGGCAATGATTTCACCTGTCTGAAGGTCTGTGAGCTTTGCACCTACATAACCGCCGATATTGATGTTCGCAAAGCTTATGAGCAACTGCATTCTGCCGTCGGTTATGGTGTAGAAATTCCATTCCTTACGGCTGATAATACCCTTTTTTACTTTATTTCTGTCATATTCAAAAACATTGTGCCTTGCCCATCCCTTTGCATTCAGTGTGCCGTCGGGATTCAGCAGGGGCGTAGGCTTTGTGTACTCGGTCTGCTTTGATTTTTCTTTCCATTCACTGAACGGAGTATATGTTCTTTTCAGCTCGTTGCTCATAATTTAACCGCCTATATATGATTTTCTCGGAGGTGTTCGTCTGTAATCGGACGCAACGGCATCATAATTCTTGTTAAAGCTCTTTGACTTTGCAAAAACAACATCATAAACACGGTTGTTGCCTTCCATTGTAACCCATGCATGACCGTCGGTCGAAACACCGTCATCGCAGAAATAGACATCCTTACAGCCGCATTCAACAGCAAGGAATGCAAAGGCTGCAGATGTTGAACCGCAACAGCCGTTGCCGTTGATGAATATATCATTTGCAAAAAGCATTTCCCAGCCTGATTTTTTCATTGAAGCACCGACAAGACGGTACTGTCTGTAGGAGCAGCTCATGACCCATCTGAAGCATTTGAGCTTTTTCTCAGAAACAGAGTCAGAGGGGTCTGTGATTTTTTCCATGATGTCACGGGCTCTCATGAAGGTCTTTATCTTTTCATTATTATAGGAACTGTTTACAGCCTTGCCGTCTGCACCGACTTTTATACCGTCAACTGTGGTGTTTTTTGCAAGCTCACCCGTTGCACGGTCAAGGTGATAATAACTGTCTGAAACATAACGCCATCCGTAAGTGATAACGCCTTCGGTGAAAAGATATGTTTTCCCGGAGATGTCGGCAAAACCGTTTGCAACAGAGCCGTTGAGGTAATAAATCTTTTTACCGTTGACTGTTTTGTAGCCTGTATGGCTTATTCCGTTTTCAAAATTGTATGTTATACCGTCAATTACAAATGTGCCGTTGGCAGGTACACCGTTGTGGTAATAGATTTCATCCTTGTAGCCTGAAAATGCTTTGCCGTCAGTAAAATAAACGGTTTTTCCGTCGACTTCATATTCACCGTTTACGCCTTTGCCCTCTTCATTAAAATAATAAAGATCTCCTTTGACGGATTTTGCACCTTTTGCTGCAACGCCCTTTTCAAAGTAGTAACAGAAGCCGTCAATGCTTCTGATACCTGTTGTTGCGGCACCGTTTTCGTCAAGCATGAAAATGTCATTTCCGTCAAAGGTGAACATTCCGCTGAGTATACCTCCGTCGGAGGTTCTGTAGTATCTGTCAAGCTTTGCCGTATAACGGAGAACAAGTCTTGCATCTGTTGCAGTAACCTTACCGTCTGCATTCACATCAATGTCAGCAAGGCTTCCGTTGTAAAGCTCAAGCTTTGCCGTGTGACGGAGAACAAGACGGGCATCTGCACTTGTTGTCTGCTTGTCGCCGTTGAGGTCAACTGTCATTCTTACGGGATAAAGCTCAGTATTGCCGTTGTCTGTATTGACGGTCAGCTTTTCTCCGTCAGTAAATTCAAAAACAGTGCTGAATCCGTTGAAGCCGTCATCATATTCACTTGTTTCCTCCTGAGCAGAGACAGAGACGACTGATAATAGCAGAGAAATAAGCACTATTGCTAAAATGCATATTATTTTACTTTTCATAATTTCACCTCAGTATAGGTTCTTGTTAAAAAGTTTTGCTCTTTCATTACTTATTATTGCTTGCGGGAAATGACCGAATACAGAGTCAAATACTTCAATGTTTTCACAGTAATACCCACTTCGTTTAACTGCAAATACTTTTGTAAAGGCTCTTTCATAGCGTCTTGTTGTACAGACATTATAAAAGGCATTTGCAACAATCTCGGGAGGGTTATGAAAAGCTCCGCATCCGAAAGCACCGAGGATGAGTGTGTCAATATCATATTCAATTGCAGATTCAAATATATTAGATATCCTACGTGTAAACAGATGATAAAGATCGCCGTCAGACAATTCGCACTTATCTGTTGAAAAATAAGGTGCTGCACAGGTTATGATATCAACAGTATGCCAATTATCAGTATAAATCTGTTCGGATTTGCAATCGGTATCGGGTTTATAGTTGATATCTTCCTTAATTATTGACACGTTTGGAGAATAGATAATTTTATCCGTTGCCAAAAACATTTTATTGTCTGTATTCATATTGTAAATATTGTGATGATATAGATAATATGAAGAAACATGCTTGCTTATCAGACAATTATACAGATTTGTGGCACGACATAAATATTCTTCCTGCGAATTCGCACCTCTCAGAATTCCGCCGCCGGGTTCAAGAGGATTTGCAAAATTTAATATCGCAGTTTTATTTCCTTTATCAACAGATTTGCAAGCACTAATCAGAGAAAGATTTTCTTCAAACCATACCGCTGAGACTTTTTCGGGATTTTTAGCTGAAACAAAGCCTTCATCTATAACAACAGATTTTTTTACGGCATCATCTGTCAGAATTCTTAGTTTTTTCATTATTTCTGATTCTTTGTTGAGTATCATTAAATATTTCTATATTATTCATTTTCATCATATCCATATTAAGATTCTATCCGTGGATAAAATTATATTTCTGCAATTACTCTGCAGGGAAGACCGGTAAGCCCTGTAAAATTCATCGGATAGGTGTGCATTATTATGTCCTGAGTGTCTGTGAGCAGATTGAGATTACACAGATTTTCAATAACAAAAACATTTCTGTCAGCACAGTATTGGTCTGCAGGTGTATGCTCACTGCCACGTCTTATGCCTGCAAAATCGACACCTATAACCGAAACATTCTTCTGAAGAAGCTTTTCTATAAGCTCGTGCGAAAGCTGAGGATGCTCCTTGAAATACATCTGTGTGCCGTAGCCTGCCGATTCCATAAAGCCTGAATAAAAAGCAACAAACATATTGTCACGTATTTTGTCTGTATCTATATCCGATATTTCAATGTCTCTGTCCTTTACTCCGGAAACATCAAAAACGATTGCTTTTAATTCGGTGTAGTCAAGGGGAAATTCCTTGTCAATTACATCGAAGTGAGTGCCGATGTGCCCTGACAGTGCTATTTTCTCTCTGCCCTGAACATCCTTTACAACAGCGGGCGAGAGTCTGAGTGTGACATCAGTTTTCATTATAAAACCTCTTTATATCAATGTGTCAGAAGAAGCATTGCCACAAACAGCAGTGCGATTACCCATGAGCTGCCTTTGATCTTTCTGAAGTCACCGCAGAAAGTGCTGATGACGACATAAGAAATAAGACCGAAAGCAATACCGTAAGAAATGTTGTATGTAAAGGGCATGACTGCAAGTGTAAGGAATGCGGGGACTGAGACCTTGAAATCGCCCCAATCTATATTCTTGACCGAACCGAGCATAAGTACGCCTACATAAATAAGTGCCGCTGCAGTAGCACAGCCGGGAACAAGCTGTGCAATGGGGCTAAGGAACATTGCAATGAAGAAGAATCCTCCGCAGAAAACAGATGTAAGACCTGTTCTGCCGCCTGCAGCAACACCTGCATTCACTTCGCTGAATGTGGTTACTGTTGATGTGCCGCAGATTGCACCGAGTGTAGTTGCAATTGCATCTGAAAGCATACCCTTGTTCATGTTAAGGGGTTCGCCGTGCTCGTCAAGAAGATCTGCTCTTTCACATGCAGCATAAAGGGTGCCGAGAGTGTCAAACATGTCAACCATGCAGAATGCAAGGGCAGTTGTGATGATTGTAAGAACAAGGTTTGCACTACCGTTTTTCTCAATGAATGCAGAATAATCGAAGCCTTCTGTAAAAACCTTGAATATTGACTGTGTGCTGAATTCACTGAATGCCTGAACAGGGCTTATAACATTTATTCTGAGATTTTCATAAAAGCCTTCAACGGTGAGTCCTAAGAGATAATAAAGAGCCATACCGCCGATTATTCCGATAAGGACAGCACCCTTGAACTTTTTCTGACTCATTATAACGATTGCAAGGAATGTGCAGAGAGTGACGACCATGGGCATGATGTCGCCCCAGCTTTGGCTGAGAAGATTGAATGATGCAAGGTCAACACATGTTGATGTGCTGGGTACAACGATACCTGCATTCTGAAGACCGAGCAAAGCGATGAACAGACCGATACCTGCAGGAATTGCCACACGGACAGCATCGGGCAGTGCATCAAAAATTTTTTTGCGCAGACCTGTAACGGTAAGGAGAATAAAGACAACGCCTTCAATAAGAATGAGTACCAATGCATTTGCATATGTGAAACCGAAGCCGATACACACTGTGTATACAAAAAATGCATTGAGTCCCATGCCGCTTGCCTGAGCCAACGGCAGATTCGACAGCAAGCCGGCAAGGACAGTGCCGATAACAGCTGCAATTGCAGTTGCAATGTAAATTGCACCGTAGGAAACCCCGAGGGGATTTGAACCGTCACCGAATGGGTCGGCAAACATGTTTGCATTTACCATAAGAATATATACCATGGCAAAGAACGTTGTCATGCCTGCTATAAATTCCGTTTTTACTGTTGTTCCTCGTTCTTTCAGCTTAAAAAACTTTTCCATATCAGGGGCTCCTTTTGGTTTTCTTGTGATTTTATTGTTATCATGAAATCAGAATTTGTCGAGGTCTATGGCGTAGGGCGGCTTGCCCTCAAGCCGCCGATTTGTCGAAGACAAATTGGAAATCTGTGATTTCCACTATCAGACAAATCCAAATATTGAGTTTATTGCAATAGAACGGTGTGCCACCGTTATTGCTCCTTTACAC
>JAFUIY010000084.1 GCA_017473925.1 Clostridia bacterium
CCAAATTCTCTGCACAATGCACTGAAATTAACGTTGCTTTTTGCTGCAAGGACAAATTCTTTTCTTATTTCTTCCACAGTTCTACTCTCCCACGGCATTTAAAACACTCCTTACCCTGCATTTTATTTGCCTTTATTCTATCATAAAACTGTATACTATGTCCTTACACTTTTTGTATACTATGTTACTACACTATACATGCCCTCATCCCGCCGATTGCGGAGTGTAACGGAGCAATAACGGTGGCACACCGTTCTATTACAACAAACTCAATATTTGGATTTGTCTGACAGTGAAAATCTTTGATTTTCAATTTGTCTTCGACAAATCGGCGGGTTGAGGGCAACCCGCCCTACGTTATTTACATACCCCTCGAACGGACGCCCGATGAACACCCTACGATATATCATATATATTTATACAGCAAACGCAGGAGCTGAACGCCCCTGCGTTATTTTTATATTACCAATGAGCCTTACCGCAACCGCAGTAACGGTACTGCTCCATGCCGAAGATTCTGTAAAGGAAACAGAGAATCTTGTGAATGAACTGCATAAATGCATTTCCGTGGCAGTTGCATGAACATGACTTTGTGAAGTCCTCTGAGCATGTGTCACATATGCCGTCGTGGTTGTCGTCAGGGTGCTTGCACTGCCAGTCTGTTTCGACCGTGTTTTCATCATCATTTACTGTGATGTTTACTGTTGAACCGTCATCAACCTTTGCTGTAGTTTCAGCTGTGCCGTCAGCAGTTTCATATGTAACAGTAATATTGTTAAGACCCGTTACCTGTATACCGTCTTCTGTTTCGGTGGCGGTGACTTTATCGCTGTTTGCTGTGCCGGTGAGGGTGGTTTCAACAAACTGTTTACTGTCATCAAGTGTTGTAAATGCTATTGAAAACTTATCATCATCTTTTACATCAAAGATAGCCTTGTTGGTTCCATTTTCATTTACCGTCATTTCTGCACTAGAATCCACGGGCATTTCAGCTGTTATTTTCATTTCATTACCAACAAGCTTAAGAGTTGCTGATTCATCACTTATGTTTTCAGCATTTATTGTATCGCCACTTTCTATCCAATATAAGGCATTAGAATTTTCAGTAACAACACCATCTGTAAATACAACTTTATACATATTTTCTGATTCATCAAAAGAAAAACTATCTCTTTCTGATACAACCAAAAGTTTATCCATATCAATAGGTTCAATATAACTTGAATAATAACTATTCGTTCCATTCATTTCGCTTTCTTCTGTGTATAAAAATGAACTATCACTATCTTTGGGTATATTTCCACCCTCTACATCAATATTCCAAGTCAATCGTAGATATGGTTCTATACAATTGCTAACATAATTAATGGTTGCATCCACAGAACTATCCCAATGCAAACCTGCAGCAGAATAAGTCCAGCTATCGCCGTTTATTTTTATTCGTTGAAGTTCACCACGAACATTTGAATCATTTACAAGAATATCATTTCCGTCTATTCCTGCAGCATAAACAGTATGACCTCCGGAACCACCCCACAAATCTATAACAATTAATGTACAATCAGTGTTTGTTAAAACTGCATTTTTTACTGCATTATAAACATTATTAATACCTGAATTGCTTACACTATTTCGTTGTCTTGCCACATATGCACTGTTTTGATATATATGACAATATTTTATATAATCCTTTGCAGATATATCCATATCTATATTCATAGTTCCTTGGTTTACTGAACTTAATTTTGTGTACGGCAAGCCTGTCCATGAAATATAATCTGTTACATATGGCGCATTGATTAATGTTGCTGAAGTTGATGTCGCCATACCAAAACAATGACCGTGTGCTGTTTGCTCACCTCTGAAGTTATAAAGTTCGGTTCCCTTTTGTTCTTCATACAAGCCAATATAATAATCCAAACTAATTGTTTCATTAATATTAGAAAATTTCCATCTATCTGTTTCAAAATCATACCCCTCAGGGAAATGTTCCCCTGGGACATTTTCACAAGTTGCATTATGTCGCAACGACGGATAACCGTTATCCATAAACCATATATCATTAAAATCCCAATCCATATCGGTGTATGTATTTTGGTTAACAGCCTGTTCTTCTGTTATCATTGAATTGCCGCTACCTCTTAAACCGGTAACATTTCCGGATATGCCGGTAAGAACTCTATTATTTGAAGTGTTACGCCAACAAATATACCCATTCAAACTTGTTCCGTATGCACTTGAAATACCATTATTATTCATTTCTGAAGCAAGAACTACAGATTCTGAAATACCACAATCACCTGAAGCACCAATTCCTCCACAATAAACATAAGTCGAACTTGTTCCTGCATTTATTGAACCTGCAAAAAGACATTTTGCTATGCTTGATGCACCTAACCATGCGGTAATACCACCAACCATGCAATTTTGACTTTTTGCATTACCAACTAAAGAACAAGAAGACAAACAATTTGTAATCGAGGAAGAACTATATGATTCACCAACTATACCGGCAACACGCACATAATTTCCTTTTTCCGCTGAACATACAATATTTCCATCAGTATCGCATTTATCTATAATTGTATTTTTTATCACACCACAAATTGGACCAATACTCAGATAAGCATTAGATGCAGTAGCACCCAAAATATTTATTTGCACGTTTTTCAATTTCACATTGGTAAATTCAGCACCATTTGCATAACCAAACAAACCAATTTGTGCACCATTAGCATAAGTACCACTTATGCTTAAGTTACTTATTGTATTACCATTACCATCAAATATTCCTGTAAACGGTGCACTTTCAGTCCCAATCGGTGTCCAATTTTCGGACGACAAATCAATATCCTTTATCAAAATATATTTTGCGTCTAGGTTTTCAGAAATAGCTTTCAAGTCATTTGCGTCAAAAATAGGGATATAATCCGAATAATCTGATGATGCTGAAGCTTTTGTTGAAAACAAATCTGTTTGACCTATTTCAACAAAACCTTGTAAAGGCGCCGACATTAAAGCTATCAATACAACAAGAAATGTGCATAAAATTCTTTTTCTAATTCTCATAAAATTACCTCCTGATTTTACATATCAAATTCAATGCATTCAAAGTCACTTTTTATTATACACATTTTTTCGGAATAGTCAACCTATTGATACACTATTAATCGGTTAATTATATAATCAGTCATTTAGTGGTACAATAATTATGGTGATTATATGATTAACATGAATGTTCAACAGCTTCTTGACGAGAAAGGTAAAACCCGTTACTGGCTTGTGAAACAGATGCAGACCACATACAAGACTGTCAATAAAATATGTGACAATACACTCACGGGTCTTCAGCTTGAAACAATCGAAAAGCTGTGTCAGATTCTTGAGTGTACACCGAATGACCTTTTTACAATTGAATGTGATAATTAGTGACTTTATGCCTGAATATGTGTTCAGGCATTTTTTATTACATTTTATGATATCCAAATGGATATCATAGCTCGATTTTAGCATACTTTTATAGTATTGTCAAGATATCCAAACGGTTATCGGAGGGTGTAGAATGGGATACTATAAAAGAATTCGTGAACTGCGTGAAGACCATGATTTTACTCAGCGTGAAATTGCAAAAATGCTCGATATGCCTCAGCCTCAATACTATCGTTATGAGCAGGGTTTCCGTGACATTCCCACTGATATTCTCATAAAACTTGCCGATATTTACAACACCTCAACCGATTATATTCTTGAACGCACCGACAACATAAAACCCATATAAAACACCCGAAGCATAATGCCTCGGGTGACGGTATTTTTATTGACAAATTATTTATATTACATTATACTATCCCCGTAAGGTGTTACCTTAAACGGTAGGCGGTTGAATCCACACCCTCGTAAGGGGGTGATCTTTATGGAGTACTTAGCGTTAATAATTCTTGTACTTATTTTTGCGACAGGCTACATAATTACTGTGAACAACAGTAAAAAGAAATAACCGCCCTCTGCTTCCAAACTCAGGACGGTTTATCTCTTAAACTGACTTTGTGAGGGTGCAACCGTCTATCGGTAACACCTTGCATTTTTATTATATGTTATTATTTCTGTTTTGTCAAGTCACGGATTCGTGGCTTTTCTTTTTTCAGAAATTGCTTCCGTTCCAGCCCCAATCGGACACTGGATGATATGTGACATAGACTGCCGAGCCGGGAATGCCAAGTTCTTCTTCGTATATATCGCATATTGCAGCGGTCATTTTTTCATAGGCTTCAGGTCTTGCATTGCCGAAAAGGCTGACTGCAACATAAGCACCCTTTTCAAGTCTGTTGCCGCCCATCCACAGATCATAGCCGTCGCTGATGCCTACCATGAGATATGTTTCAGACTTGCTGAGTAAAGGCATTGTTGCACCAAGCCTTGCTTTAATAACATCCTTCTTTTCGTCGGAAACCTTTACTGAAATTTTTGAATCTATAAACGGCATAATAATTCTCCTTATGCTAAGAATCCCTGAACGATAACATTTTCTGCTTCTTCCTCATTCATGCCGAAGGTCATAAGCTTGAGAAGCTGGTCGTTATTGATTCTGCCGATTGCAGCTTCATGAACAATCTGGGCATCTGCATTGTTGGCTGTGATTGCGGGGACTGAGCTGATTCTTGCAGTATCCATAATAATTGAGTCACACTGAACATGAGCCTTACAGTCTGCATTGCCGACAGCTGTGGGCTTGAAAATCTGCTCAGAGTTGTTCTTTGCAACAGAACGGGAAATAATCTGAGCCGATGCATCCTTGCCGTTGAGATTTATTACCATGTTTGACTCGGCTTTCTGCTCATCATGAGTCATAAGCTTTTCGAGCACAACATACTTTGCACCTGCTGCAAGATTTGCCTCAGTTTCACGGAGTGTTGAGTCAACACCCTCAATCTGCACCATTTCCATTTCGCAGTAGGAGTTTTCCTCCATAAACACCTGAGTCACAGGATTGAGAATTCTTTTGCCTGTTCCCTCACCCTCACCGTAGTGCTTTTCAACATATTTCACTCTTGCATTCTTACCGATGAAAAATCTGTGAATACCGTCGTGCTCACTTGTGTTACAGCCCGAATTGTGAATACCGCAGCCTGCAACAATCTCAACATCCGCACCCTCGCCGATGTAAAAATCATTATAAACAACATCATTCACGCCGTCTTCTGTGATAATAACGGGAATGTGCACCTTTTCTGCCTTTGTGAAAGGCTTGATTTTTATGTCAATTCCGGGCTTATCCGTCTTGTTTACGATTTCGATGTTTTCAGTTGATTTTCTTTCAACACCGAGACCGTTTTTTCTTATATTGTATGCTCCCACTGAGGGGATATCTGTTATATCGGCAATTTTACCGAGCATTGAAAAATCCAGTTTTTCCATTATTGCCCCTCCTTATCTGAAATTACAGCCGTTGTCAAACTCACCCATAAGACGGGGGAAAATCTCGTCCTTGGGACCCTGAGTCTTGATTTTACCGTCTGCGATAACTACGATTTCGTCAGCCAGCTGCATGATTCTTTCCTGATGAGAAATGATGATAATACTCTCTTTTCTGTCAGACATCATTGCTCTGAAGCTCTCGACAAGCATTGTGAAGCTCCACAGGTCAATACCTGCTTCGGGCTCATCATAAATTGCAAGGTCAAGATTTCTTGCCATGAGAGTTGCAATCTCAATTCTCTTGACTTCACCGCCTGAGAGAGATGTGTCAACCTCACGGTTGAGATAATCCCTTGAGCAGAGACCGACCTTTGTAAGATATGAACAGCACTGGTCCTCGGGAAGCTCACTGCCGTGAGCAAGACTCAGAAGACTTCTGACTGTCAGCCCCTTGAATCTGGGAGGCTGCTGGAATGCATAGCCGATACCGAGCTTTGCACGCTCAGTGACTGACATATCGGTGATATCTGTACCGTTGAAAATAATTTTGCCCGCCGTGGGCTTTTCGATACCCATAATCAGCCTTGCAAGTGTCGACTTGCCGCCGCCGTTGGGACCTGTTATAACTACAAATTTACCGTCGGGAATAACAAGGCTGACATCATTGACAATATTAAGGTCATTTGTGCCGTCATTGACGGTAAAGCTTATATTTTTAAGTTCAAGCATATTATTTCTCCTTGCCGAAACATTACAATCTTTACAGATTATATTATTATACTATATATGTAGGTTTATTGCAAGAAGAAAAACAATAAATTATCAATGAGGAACAAATCAGAATTTATCAATGAACAATTTACAATTTACAATGTACAATGATTTACAAAAAACCGCCTGTATCGCTGCATCTGCACGATTGTAAATTGTACATTGTTAATTGACTCGATAAATTACTGTTTTGCCCTTATCGCCGCAGTCATAACTGTGATATCGTCTGCATTTTCCTTTCCGCAGTTCATAAAGGCAGATTTTGTCAGTCTTTCCGAAAGCTCTTTTCCGCTGTATTCTGCCGAGTCCCTGAGAATTTCACGCCATACGGACAGCGCCTCATCTGTCACGCCGTCACTCATAAGCACAACAACATCACTGTCACCCACATTCAGCGTGACTGTTTCAAATTTCACATCGCCGAGTATTCCCACAGGCAGAGATGGCTTTTCAATTTTCAGAAGTCTGAATTTTTTTAGGGCAACGGAATATGACGCCCCTGCCTTGTAGAATTCCGTTTCACCCGTATACAGATTCATCACGGCAATGTCAAGGGTTGCAAGGGATTCCTCCCCCGAACGGACAAGCATTGCAGCATTCACCATTGCAAGAATACAGTCAACGGGATAGCCTGACCTGAGAAGCAGGGATGCAAGGGAACAGCACAGCACCGAATCGGCTGCTGCTTTCTGTCCCGTACCCATGCCGTCACTGAGCACCATAATGAAATTACCCTTGCCGTCATAAAAGCTGTCGGTTGTATCTCCGCACCATTTTCCGCCTCCCGAGCTTATCTGTTTTATACCCGATTCAACGGCATATCTCGTTCTTTCACAAAAAATCACATTCACCGTACCGTCCGAAAGCTTTCTGACAACAGGCTCCTCAAAGGGTATTCCGAGACCGTGAGCAACTGCACGGACAATCAGCTCAGCTTCTTCATCGGAACAGTCTGCAAAACTCATTTCACAGAAAAGCTTTCTGTTTTCATTCCTGAACACACCGAGGCTCCGGGGTTCCTTTTTTATTTCGTTTGCAAGCACATCATATACAATTCCCGTTTTGTTTATATCATATTCATCACTGTTTTCCATATTGAATGAGAATCCGTCAAGAAGCCTTGCAACTGAAGCAAACTGGTCGGCAACTAAATTTACGGTTTCTCCTGTCTTTGCACATTCACGCATAGCAGTACGGTAGCATTCAATCTCATATGCGAGCTCATTTATCACCTTGTTCTGCATAATACAGGTTTCAGAGAAATCCTCGGGAAGCTCCCGTTTTACAGGATCGGGGCTTCGTTTAAGTGCATCGCCTATCCGTACAAACCAGCCGACGGTCCTGTTATAATCCCTGTTACAGCATCTGTTGTAATTTTCGCAGTCACTGCAGACCTTACGGGTTATATTATCGTAAATATTCTCCTCCTTTGGCATTGTTCTCCGTCTGTAAATTCCTGCAACTGCCTTTACGGATGAGGTCACATCACTCATACCGTCTGCAGCAGTCCTGAGTCTTGCCCTGAGCACCTCCCGTTGTCCGGAAGCTGCAGCACCCTCACGGGGAGAAGCAAAAATCCCCTTGAAAAATGCAGTAAGCCCTTTCGGCATAACTACAAAAAGTGAGGACGCAAAAATCACATTATACATAATGTTCAGTGCCGATATACCGTCTTCGGCGGCAAAAGCAGTCATACCCGTACAGATGAGAAAAATCACAGCTGCCGCAAAACGGGGAAAGCCCGAGCAGATTCCGCAGAGAAGTCCTCCCAGGGCAACACCTCCCGTGAGAAAGGCTCCGTTACCGATAAGCCCCAGCACAGTGCCTGCAGTGATACCGAAAATCGCACCGAATCTGTCTCCGCCGTAATAAGCGGCAATCAGCACAACAAAAACTCCCGCCGCAACATCAGGCAGAAAAACAAGAATACGGAAATTGCTCAGCGACAGTATAAGTATACAGAAAAGAACAAGAACGCCTGCTGTTTCTGCCGGTGCATAACGGAACATGCTCCTGTTCCTCAGGCTGATATTCACAACCCTGAAAAAGAACCATGACACAACTGCACCGCCTATACCCTCGGCTGTATAAAGAATGAATTCATCAGCAGAGATTGTTATGGACATACTCAGCACAAGCCCCGTCGCAAAGAGGGAAAAGAAAGCCGCAATCATTGTGAAATATCCGTGATATTTCTTTTTTATATTCCTTTTGAGCATGTATGCAAGCACACCTGCAATAACAACGGCTGCGACATAACGGAGAGTCAGCACCGTAATACCGTAAAGATAGAAAGACCCTGCCGCCGCACCGAGTATTGCCGCAGGTATGTATGCAGTATGTAATCCCGAAACAACCGACACGCCGAAGGGTGTCAGCCCCTCAAATGATGCGACAGAGGCGAGAAAACCCGTCAAAGCCGCCGCCGACTGCAATGCAAAGGAGCTGAGCACACTCCCTATAGCGATTCCTTTTGTATATTGCCTTGATTTTACTCTTTCCATTTCAATTCTCCCGAAGATACCTTTTTACTTTTTTATTATAAGCTTTCACCGGGGAGAATACTGTCATATAAGGTAACGGGATTTTCAGATTATATAATCACTGTTTGTCAGAAGAAATCGGATTTTACACAAATGCAGATATATAGATAAAACAACAGCTTTTAAGTAAAAGTTGTCTGTATTTTCCGTCCTGTAACTATTGCAATAATTATTAATATTTGATATAATATTTTAATATAAAGAAATAAGCAGAATTATGGTGAAATAAATGTATAACAGAAACGATAAGGGCGACAATCAGAAAAAGGACTTCGGCAGAAAGCCCGACAGACAGAAAAAAGACTTCAGTTCAAAGTATGACAGACACAAAAATGACAATAACGACAGAGAAGAAAGAGAATTCAGGGAAAGAGACGACCTGATAATAGGCAGGAACGCAATCCGTGAAGCACTCAAAGCGGCCAGACCTGCAGAATGTCTTATGGTGCAGAGAGGTGAACGCAAGGGCTCCGTTTCTCCCATAGTTGCACAGTGTATCGAAATGAAGATTCCCGTCAAGGAGGTTGACGGCAAGAAGCTTGACTTTATGTGCGGTCACAGCAATCATCAGGGCGTCATACTCATTGCAGCAGCAAAGGAATACTCTACTCTTGAAGATATCTTTGCAAATGCAGAAGAAAAAGGCGAAGCACCCTTTATCATCATCTGTGACGGTCTTGAAGACCCCCACAACCTCGGTGCTGTCATAAGAAGTGCCGAAGCAGCAGGTGCTCACGGTGTTGTAATTCCCTCAAGAAGAAGCACCGGTCTCGGCTACACAGTAGGAAAATCAAGTGCAGGCGCTCTCGAATACATGCCCGTTGCAAGGGTGACAAACATCAACTCTGCAATTGAAGAAATCAAAAAAAGAGGAGTATGGGTCTATGCCGCTGATATGGACGGCAAGCCCTACTACGAAACAGATATGTCAGGTGCGGCGGCAATTATTGTCGGCTCAGAGGGCAAGGGTGTTTCAAGACTTGTCAGGGAAAACGCAGATGTTATCGTTTCCATTCCCATGAAAGGGCAAATCAACTCCCTGAATGCTTCCGTTGCGGCAAGTATTCTTATGTTTGAAGTTTCAAAAACAAGAAAATAAACGGTGATAGATATGGCTGAAAAAAGAGTCAGCGGCAAAAACACGGCGGACAGTTCCGTCAACGAAAAAAGAATAAAGGCAACGGAGGATGCTGTTTATCAGGATTTTGTGGCAAAGTTCGGACCCGAGCTGAGAAAACGCTCCACAAAAACTGTTGCACAACCTCAGAAAAAAAATATTCAGGAGGCTGATGTGCAGGACAGCTCAAGATGCGGAGAGATTGACCCTCACATGGCAGTCAATCCTGCTGCGGAGCATCATATTATCACAAAGCGTACAGGCAGAATCCTTTCAGACGACACGGGCTTCAGAGCACAGAATTACAACGACCGTTTTGAGCTTACTGCAGAAATGCCTGAAATCCGTAAAGAGGACAATGTGACTGAAAGCGAGCTTGAGCAGGCAGGCATCCCCGGTCAGCAGACAATGGCAGACCTTTTCAGCGGTGAGGGTGGCGGCGAAGACATCAATGTACCCGTTGAATCACAGATAAATGCTCAGGACTCCGACCCCTTTGCAAGTGCTTATGAACAGCTCAGGAAAGAGGGAAAGGAAATCGGCAAGTCCGAAAAGCTCAGAGCTATTGCAAGAACTGCTGCAGATGATGCTGAAATGGAGCCTGAAAGCCAGATTGCATTCCCCTCATTTGACCCCTTGTTCAGATTCCCCGAGGAAGAAGAAAATAAGAAAAAGAAAAAAGAA
>JAFUIY010000085.1 GCA_017473925.1 Clostridia bacterium
CAAGCCCGAATTATGCTGATTATTCAAAACTTGATGAAACTGTTGCAAAGGCAAAAGAACTGATTCAGGACGAAGAATACGTTGCACGCTACACAGAAGAAGCAAGGCTTGAGTTTGAAGCCCTTCTTGAGGAGGATATTGAACGAGACCTTCTTGCATCAGATCAGGCGGTGATTGATGAACGTATAAACACTATCAACAATACCATTGCAACTATGGAAAAAAACAAGCACAGTGTTGTTTTTGTTGATATCGACGGCGAGGAAATTCTTTCTGTTGAGGCAGAATACGGCTCAAAGGTGAATATACCTGTTAATCATTTAATTAAAGCATGTGACGAAACAGAACACTATGTATTCTTAGGCTGGGATGAGTCAACAGACGGATGTGAATATGTAACCCGTGATATGCAGTTCAATGCTATATATAACAAAGAGGCTCACAGCTTCACTCACTATACTGTTGACAGCAGTGCAGAATCAACCGGCAGGACACTGATTGCTTATTGTGACGGTGGTTGCAGTGCAAAAGATATTCTGAACATTATCGGTTCATGTGCAGAGCATAAGGATAAAGATAATGACAGTATCTGTGATATTTGTTTTGAAGAAATTGAAGTGATTACTCCCGATGAACCCACACAAGATACCTGCGACAGATGCGGTGAAGTTCACACTGACTTCTTCCGGAATTTTATCTGTATGCTTAAAGATTTCTTCAATCGTATTATCAATTTCTTTACAGGCTTATTTAAATAATTATTAAAATGACATTAACCGCCGTGGACGTAAAAATCCTCGGAGGAAAAATCATCGAAAGGAGATAAAACAATGAATAAAATTTTAAAGAAAACCTTATCAATCATCCTCGTAATTATAATGATTGTGACAAGCGTACCCTTTGCCTTTGCGGCAGAAGAGGGCAACGTAGTTATTCTTTATACAAATGATGTACATTGTATCATTGATGACTATCCTGCACTTGCGGCTTACAGAGCTGAGCTTATTTCGCAGGGTAATACCGTTATAACCGTTGATGCCGGTGATGCAATTCAGGGCGAGGTTGTCGGTACTCTCACACAAGGCAAAGCAGTTGTTGACATTATGAGTGCAGCAGGTTATGACTATGCAGTGCCCGGCAATCATGAATTTGACTATGGTCTGGATGTTCTCCTCGATTATGCGCAAAATGAGGCAGACTATAAATACATAAGCTCTAATTTCTGTGATTTGAGTTTACTCGAACCTGTTTTTGAGCCCTATTACATTGAAGATATCAGCGAAGATATGCAGATTGCTTTTGTGGGTATTTCCACTCCCGAGACGATAACCTCATCATCCCCTGAATATTTCAAGGATGAATATGGTAATTTCATTTACGGTTTCCCACAGTTTCCCGGAGGAATGACAAATGAGGAATTATACGGGAATGTTCAGAAAAGCGTTGACAGTGCAATAGCCGAGGGAGCAGATATCGTTATTGCCGTAGGACATCTCGGCATTATCGGCTCAATCGAAGGCTGGAAGTCAACTGATGTTATTGCAAACACATCGGGGATTGATTATCTGATTGATGCTCATTCACACGAAACAACCGTAAGTGCAACCTATAAAAATAAGAATAACGAAGATGTTTTTATTACCTCAACAGGTGAAAAGTTTGCAAACTTCGGCGTTCTTACAATCAGCGGTGATAATGTAAGCTTTGAACTTGTAAATCCCGATGATGTTGATGTTGAAACAATGTCGGCAGATGCAAAAACGGCTTATAACACCATTAAAGCAAAGGTTGATGGCTACAACGACGATGTTTCGTATCTTTTAGATGAAATAGGAACCTCCGAAGCAAATCTTATTATTTATGATGATAACGGAAACAGAATTGTAAGGAACCGTGAAACCAATGCAGGTGACTTTGTTGCCGATGCTTACCGTGCTGTGACAGGTGCGGATGTTGCAATAGCCAACGGCGGCGGAATCCGTGCCGAGGTTGAAATCGGCGGAGTTTCAAGAAAAACTCTTATGGATGTCAATGCGTACAATAACGATATGTGCGTTATTGAAGTAACAGGTCAGCAGCTTGTTGATGTGCTTGAGCACGGTGCCCGCAGATGTCCTGCTCTTATCGGCGGATTCTTCCAGGTTTCGGGTATAACATTTGAAATTCATACTTACAGAGAAACTCCTGTTGTTACAGACCAACTTGATAATTTCATTGAAATGGATGAAACCAAAGAACGCAGAGTTCAGCATGTTTATGTCGGTGATGAACCCATCGACCTTGAAAAAACGTATACCCTTGCAGGCAGTCAGTATGTGCTCACCAAGGGCGGAGACGGTCTGACAATGCTTGAAGATGTAACCGTTGTTCAGCAGGAAGGATTGCCTTGCGATTCTGAAATGCTTATTAAGTATTTTACTGAGAATCTCGGCGGAAATATCACTGCAGAGCAATACGGCAATCCGAACGGTGACGGAAGAATCACTATAATTGCTGATGACCCCGATAATACTGAGTATGATTATAAAATCCAATACGGCGAAACGATAACTGTATCTGCTCCGAATTACGATTCAGGCGAGTTTGCTTATATTAAATTTGTTCCTGAAAAAGACGGAAAATATATTCTTGAATCCGATGCAGGTGAGGATATTGACCCTATTTGCGAACTTTACGATTCAGATATGGAGTATCTTGACAGTAATGATGATTGTCACGGCTTGAATTTCTGCATGGAATATGATTTCACTGCAGGTGAAACCTATTATTTTGGAGTAGCGGCATATTATCAGGAAGCAGAGTATGATGTAACACTTGTGTGCGGTCATACATATGAAGACGGCACCTGTACTGTCTGCGGAAAGGTCTGTGACCACACAAAAACAGATTTCCTTGGATACTGTCTCTGCGGAGATGTTTTTCTCGGTACAGATATAGCAGACGGAGATAAGCTTGAACACGACACCGCCGCATTCAACAATGAAGCCGGCTGGTACAGATTTGTTCCTGAAGAAAGCGGAGTATATTACATTGAATCCTTCACCGGGCCTGATGTGACAGGTGATGCTGTTTGTGATCTTTATGACGCAAACGGTGAATGGTTACATTCCAATGACGATAACGAGGAAAGCTTTGATTTCAGGCTGAATTACAACTTTGAAACAGGCGAAACATACTATTTTGAAGTAAAAAACTATGATGCAGATGTCGTATTCAATATTAAATTAAGCCGTGCAATTCATACCACTGACGATGGCAGTGAGCATTATCCTGAACTTGTTGCAGAAACCGAATCAGATTGTATGGAACACGGTTACACAGAAGGTCTTTACTGTCCTGATTGTGACGAATATGTCTGGGGTCATGAGGAAAAAGAGCTTTCCGATATACATACCGATGATGATTGGGACGATATCTGTGACATATGCGGTGAAGATCTTGTTTATGAAGAAATCCCCGATGAAGAAGAACCTGATGACGATGGAAATGACGGCGGCGAGGGTGAAGCTCCCATCAACTTCTTCCGGTATATAATCAACATGCTTATGGATTTCTTTAATCGTATTATCAGCTTCTTAACAAGTTTGTTTAAATAATCATTTAAAATAATATTGACCGCCGGGGAGAAATCCTCGGCGGTTCTTTTCTGAATGGAATTATCGTAATAATGACTGATTTTAACTTAACAGATAAAATCTTTATATAAACACATCTGTAATTTATATATGATTGACTTGTATTGTTTGTAGCAAAGTCAACTGAAACAAAAACACATCCCGATTTACCGGGATGTTCTTATGTGGTTAATAACTATTAATATAGTTTTTATCAAGCCATCCTTTCAAGGGATTCGAGGGTGACCTCGTATTCTGTGTTGCCGTCTGACATAAATCTTTCAAGCTCTTCCATCATATAATAAGCCATTCTCTGCGGCTCATTGCCCGTGCTGCCTGCAATGTGAGGAGTCAGAATTGCATTCGGACACCAGAAAAGTGGATTGATATACGGAAAAGACTCACGCTTGAGAACATCAGCTATAAAAGTTCTTGAAGGATGCAGAAGAAGTGAGAGTGCAAGAGAATACTCTGCAACCTGAGCACCTCTGCCAGTGTTTATGAATGTAGAACGCTTTTTCATCAGTCTAAAAAGCTTATAGTTGAAAACATTTTCAAGTTCCTTTTTGTTTGCAAGATGATTGCTGATAACATCACACTTGCTGAAAATTGTTTCAAGAGAAACGAGTTTTACTCTGTATTCATCGGCTTTTTTCTGTGACACAAAGGGGTCATATGCATAAACCTCAACATCGAGCGCCTTGAGTTTTTCGGCAACCATACTGCCGATTGCACCAAGCCCGACAAGACCTACTTTACAACCGAAATTACCGGGTGAAGCATTTGCATGTGCCAATGATTTTGCAGTCATAACACGGTAGAATTTTGCAGACTGAAAAAAACCTTTTGTTGCAAGTGAAATCTGAGCAAAGGTGTATTCTGCAACAGGTACGGCATTAGCGGCAAATGCACTGAAAACCTTTATTCCGAGTTCAAGAAACGGTCTTGCAAAATACTGCACCGTACCTGCCGAATAGAAAACAGCTTTCAGATTGGGCATGTATTCTTTTATTTCTTCTTTCGTGAATTTCGGCATGCCCCATGTGGAAAATGCTATTTCGCAGTCTTTTAAGAATTCTGCATTCTCTCTGAGGTTGCTCTGATTGATTTTTCCCGAAAGCTCGCCGTATTCTGAGAGCTTTTTCAACACTTCGGGAGTGTAAACCTTGCCGAACTGTAACTGATTTGTGCCGAAAAGTGTTATTTTCATTTCACTTCACCCAATTTCTGTCTGATTTTTTTATATCTTTTTTCATACAGGAGGGAAGTCCCGTATAACTGAAAATGTATGTGTATTCGAGAAGATTATTTCCGTCAGAACCGGTTTCAATCAGTTTTCAAGAACAGTATCCATATGTGACGGGGCATTGAATTGCATAGAATTACCTCAGATTATCGTATTTTATAATTTTAACATATACAGATGAATATCACAATATCAAATTAAAAACTATTTGTGAAAATACAGAGCTTTATGTTAATGCATTAAAAAAACGATATGAAAAGAGAATATACTGACAAATAATTTTTGAAGCTGCGGAGGTTCAGTAGATGGTAATTCTGATATGATTGCAGTTATTTTAAGCTGTTTTATAAAAAAACAGAAACCATCGGTTCTGACGGTTTCTGTGGGGCATCATTTTATTCTGAAAACTCCTTTGCTTTTGTAAAAAGTTCTGCTCTGCTTGTGCTTTCGAGTTTTCTGAAGATATTTGCTGTATGCTTTTTTATTGTACTTTCCGTAACAAAAAGCTCCTGTGCAATTATCTGGCGTTTTTCGTTTGCTAGGATGAATCTGAGAACCTCTTTTTCCCGTTCTGAAAGAGTTTCAATCAGCTGCCATTTTTCAAAGATGCATTCAATCTGTGTCTGAGTGAAATAACGTATCACTTCTTCGTGGCTTGCTTCATGTTTTTCCTCAGCAGCTTCAATGTCAGCCGTTGTGTTTTCAATCTGTGCCGTGTCAAGAAGCCCGTAATCCTGCAGTATTCCGTAAAGGAAAAGGATCAGCCCTTCAGTAACAATATATGAAACCGATAAAAACTCAAATGAAGTGTGTATCATGTTTTCGATAAGCCATATTGCAATGTTTCCTATGAGTACAATTGCAAGAAATACGGAATGCTTTATGCTCTTAACGGTTTTTCTGACAGAGGCACGTATGATAACAGCAACCATGGAGGCAAAATAACCAAACAGAAATATTTTATAGAAAGCATGCAAGGGACCGTATTCTTTGATAAGAGTAGGAACAGAATCAATTATCTCAACGCTGACATCCTTATAATCTATCGGAAGAAAACCTCCGCTGATAGTTATTGTAAGCATTACCGTGTTGACGACAATGAGCACCCATGGAAGAAATTTAGGATAACTGACCCCTGATAGGTTAATTATCATCATAAGCAGAAAAAACGGCAGAAAGACATTGCCAAGATAGGATATCCTGTTTGCAAAAAGTGCAAATTCAAGATTCTGTGCCATTGACATAAGGAAATAACCGAGGTCACAGACCGATACAGATATAAATAACAGCAGCAGCCATTTTTCTCTTTTACGGTCAACATAATAATATACAGCAATCATTATAAGTGAAACTGCAAAAATTATTCCGTGTAAAACAGTCATAATGCACCGCCTTCCTGAGCTGAGTCAAGCTCAAAGCCTTTACGCAGGCAGAATGAATAAAACTTCCCGACCATTGCAACCTGAGGCGTTCTGTTTTCCCGTTCCCAACGGCTGACAGTCGCATAGGAAATACCGCATTGCTCGGCAAGCTCGGTCTGACTGATTCCGAGCACCATTCTTACATATTTCACCTGCTCAGAAAACGGAAGTTGTTTTATTTTTAAAGATAAATAATTCATTTGAAAAACCTTTCTGATTGTTTCAGATATATCATAATATAGCATAATTTGAATAATATGTCAAACATATTAACAGAATAGTATATATTACATTATTTGTATGTTTTTAACAATTCCCATTGACTATTTTTGACATGGTAGCCCTGAAGGTAGACCTTTTTTTTACAAAGTAACCCTTCGGGCTACTCTTTTTCAGATAAATAATATAGTAAAATAAGAGCATAAAGGAGGTTTTGCCTATGCTGAATTCCGTCACAAAAAAATTCACTGACAAATCCACAATCAGACAGTTTAAATTTGTATTTTACTGTGACTGCTGTGAGAAGCCTGTGACATCTGTCACATATGATTTTATTTCAGGCTTCAGGGACAAGGTTTTTCTCTCAGGAGATGAAAGGGAAGCCAGAGCAATCATTTATGCAAGCGATCACAAAAAAGCCTACGAAAGGGCAAACATAGAAGCCCGTTTTGAGCTCAATAAATGTGATATCTGCGGTGATATGGTCTGTGATGACTGCACGGTTTATGATGCAGATCTGAACGGTAAAATCTGTTGTAAAAACTGTTACGAAAAAAGAGTACAAGGAGAATGAACATGAAAAAATTTATTGCATTACTTGTTTCGGTTATTATGATTCTCGGCATAATGCCTCTTGCTGTATCTGCCGCAACAGAGCTTTCAATAGTGCATATAGGTGATATTGCTTCACCTGTTGCAGGTCAGACACCCGATTTTGTTGCCACATACGGCAGCGGATACAATTTCACCACAGTGTTTGATGTCGGTGAAACATATTACGGTATTACATGGATTGATACGACTGACGGTGACAAAAATATGACATCTGAAGACGTTTTTGAACCGGGTCATATTTACAGGGTTGCTGTTGTAGTGGCAGCACAGCCCGGATACAGTTTCAGTAAATATGATAACTATACTTCATCAGTTTCCTGCCGTATCAACGGAAAAACAGCCAATGTTTATGTTATATCAGGATATAATGCAGGCGAGTATATCGGTATTACCTATACCTTTGAAGCCTGTGCATACAACCTTGTTACAAGTGTTGCAGTTACAGATCTTGATGTGCCCGCATCAGGTGAAAAATTTGATTTTACGGCAACTCCTGCTGATAAGGGTTATTTTGTTAATTCAATTTACTGGAAAGACGTTACAGTAAATAAAAACATGAATGAAAATGATGTCGCTATAGCAGGTCACGAATATGAAGTTGAAATCTGGCTTCGTGTCAATGACGCTTACAGGCTTAAGGTTGACGGCGACGGCTGTCCCGATGTTACTGCTAAAATCGGTGCATATAATGCGACTGTGATTACTTCTGTTTCTGATGTTGCTGTCGGCATCACAGATAATTACATTGTTCCCGATGATATCACAACCGTTACTGTTTCAGGTGTTGATGCTCCCGTTACAGGTGCAACAGCAGATACAGAGGCATCCTGTGGCTCGGGCTATCAGATAACTGAAATAGTATGGGTAGACACAACAGGCGAATACAAGGATTATGTTTACGGTATCACAGAGTTTGAAGCAGACCGTGAATATACTGTTCAGGTTACACTCACAACAATCGGCAATTACAGATTTATCATGGACGGACCCTATAACGATGTATCGGGTAAAATAAATAATAATTCAGCAACTGTTTACGGTTCACATTCAGCAACAGAGGTTACAATCGGTTATGAATTTCCTGCAACAGAAAAAGCTGCCAATATTATTATTGACAAGGTCTATGTAAACGATATTGATGCTCCCGAATACGGAAAAGCTCCCGATACAGAGGGTACATGCGGTGAGGGCTACGAAATAACAGAAATCGTCTGGGTAGACACAACAGGCGAATATAAAGACTATGTTTACGGCATCACAGAGTTTGAAGCCGGACATGAATATACCGTTCAGATTACACTCAAGGTAAAAGACGGCTATGAATATGTATCAGACGGATATTATAACGAAGTAACAGCCGAAATCAATATGCAGCCTGCAATCGAGTACGGTACATCTTCAGTCACAGAGCTTGCAATCGGTTATGAATTCCCTGCAGTCACAGCTCCTGAGCATACACATGAATATAAAGCAGTCGTAACAGCTCCCACATGTACAGCCAAGGGATACACAACATATACATGTGCATGCGGTGACACATATACAGCCGATGAAACAGAAATGGTTGCACATACTCCCGAAATTATACCCGGTAAGGCAGCAACAGAAACAGAAGCAGGTCTTACAGAAGGTGAGAAGTGTTCAGTCTGCGGTACTGTTACAAAAGAACAGGAAGTTATTCCTGCTGACCATGTGCATGATTATGTTGCAGTCGTAACAGCCCCCACATGTACAGCCAAGGGATATACAACATATACATGTGCATGCGGTGATACATACACAGCTGATGAAACAGAAGCAACAGGTCATGATTATGGTGACTGGGAAGTTATAAAGAAAGCAGAAGTGGGCGTTGAAGGCAAAGAACAGCGTAAGTGTAAATCCTGCGGCAGTACAGAAGAAAGAACGATTCCTGCACTTGAAAATCCTGATGAAGATATTCTTCTCGGCGATGTAAACAAGGACGGAAAGATTACAGCAGCAGATGCCCGTCTTGCACTCCGTATAGCAGCTAAGATTGACACTCCCGACGATTATCAGAAGGTTGCAGCAAACTACAACAAGGATGATAAAATCACAGCTGCAGACGCAAGACTTATCCTCAGAAAAGCAGCAAGAATTGACTGATAAGAATACATAATGATTATTGATTTGTTCTTTATTTTATATTACAATATAATTAAAATAAAACCCGAGAGGAGATAATATATATGGGACTTATCAAAGCAGGAATAGGAGCAATCGGAGGCGTACTTGCCGACCAGTGGAAAGAGTTTTTTACCTGTGATTCACTCGACAGCGAAACTCTTGTTGTAAAGGGCAGAAAAAGCGTAGGCTCCCGTTCATCAAATACAAAGGGTCACGATAACGTGATTTCAAACGGCTCAGGAATTGTCGTCAATGAAGGTCAGTGTATGATTATCGTTGATAACGGTAAGATTGTTGAATTCTGTGCAGAAGCAGGTGAATTCACATATGATACTTCATCTGAGCCCAGCCTTTTCACAGGCAAATTAGGTGAAAGCCTTAAAGAAACATTCAAAACAGTAGGTAAGAGATTTACATACGGTGGTGATGTGGGAAGAGACCAGAGGGTTTATTATTTCAACACAAAGAATATAATGAACAACCTCTTCGGCACACAGACACCCATTCCCTTCAGAGTTATGATTGACCAGGCAAGGGGAATTGACTACGATGCAAGCATCCGTTGCAACGGTACATACATTTTCAAAATCTCAGACCCACTTCTTTTCTATTCAGCAATCAGCGGTAACGTTGCCGATGAATACAGAACAGAGGAAATCGCACCTCAGCTCAAATCAGACTTCCTCAAGGCTCTTCTTCCCGCATTCGGAAAGATTTCTGAGCTTGGTATCAGATACAGTGCCGTACCTGCTCACACAGCAGAGCTTTACGAAGCAATCAATGAGGTTCTTGCACCCAACTGGGGCTCAATAAAAGGTCTTCAGCTCGTTGATGTCACAATCAACTCCATCTCAATGCCCAAGGAAGACGAGGATGAGATTCAGCAGCTTAAGAGAACAGTTATTATGTCAGACCCGTCAATGGGCGCAAGCTATCAGCTTACACACAATGCCGAGGCACAGAAAATTGCAGCAGGCAACACAGCAGGTGCAATGACAGGCTTTATGGGACTTGGTATGGCAGGAAATATGATGAACGGTGCTCAGGTGCAGAATCTTTATGCAATGGGTCAGCAGCAACAGCAGATGCAGCAGGCTCAGGCACCTGCACAGGCTCCTGCAAACGGATGGCAGTGCTCCTGCGGTGCAACTGCAACAGGTAATTTCTGTCCTAACTGCGGAAACAAGAAGCCTGCTCCCGCAACAGGCTGGACCTGTTCCTGCGGTACTGTAAATCAGGGCAATTTCTGTATGAACTGCGGAAATAAAAAGCCCGTTTCAGACGAATGGACCTGCTCCTGCGGTGCAGTGAATAAGGGTAATTTCTGCCCTAACTGCGGAAATAAAAAAGCATAAAAACAACATAAACAAAAATATAAAATTTGAAAAGGAGAAATAACAATGGGACTTTTTGATAAGAAATTCTGCGATATATGCGGAGAAAAAATAGGACTTCTCGGCAACAGAAAGCTTGAAGACGGCAACATGTGTAAAGACTGTGCAAAGCTCCTTTCCCCCCTTTTCAGCGACAGAAGAAGCTCCACAATTGATGAAATCAAGCAGCAGCTTGCATACAGAGAACAGAATAAAATTGCTCTTTCAGGCTTTTCAGCAACAGTTTCATTCGGTGATTCCGAAAAGGTTTATATTGACACAGCAAAAGGCAATTTTGTTGTGTCACGAAGAAATCCCGGCTCATGGTCAGATGAGAATCCCGATGTTCAGGCACTTTCAAGCATTATGAGCTGCAGTCTTGATGTGGACGAAGACAGAGATGAAATTTACTATACAAATTCAGAGGGTGAGGAAGTCAGCTACAATCCTCCCAGATACAAGTACAGCTATGATTTCACTCTCAGATTCAAAGTAAACAATCCTTATTTTGATGATTTTGATGTAAGTCTCAATTCATCATCCGTTGAAGGACTCAATTCACCTGAATATATCCGTTATCAGCAGATGGCAAATGAGGCTCTTGCTTATCTTCTTCCGGGCAGACCACCTGTAATGAATACAGCACCCGTACAGCCTGCATATCAGCAGGGTAGTTACGCACAGCCTAATATGTATCAGCAGAACGGCTATGCTCAGCCTCAGCAGAACATGTATCCTCAGGGCGGCTTCGTACCTCAGCAGGGGTATGCTCCCCAGGGCGGTTTTGTACCTCAGCAGAATCCTTATGCACAGCAGCCTCAGCAGGGCTTTGTGCCTCAGCAGGGTTTTGCTCCTCAGCAGCCTAATATGTATCAGCAGAACGGTTATGCACAGCTTCAGCCGAATATGCAGCAGCCCATGGGCTGGTTCTGTCAGTCCTGCGGTGCACAGAACAACGGCGGCGGCTTCTGTCAGTCCTGCGGTGCACCCAAACAGTAAAACATGAAAATTAAAACAGTTATTCTGATTGTTATAATTGCAGTTGTTCTTCTTGTTGTTGCAGGTCTGATTATTTTTAAAGATAAGATTTTCCTTGCATATGACAAAGACGGAATGATTTATGAACAACCAACCGAAACCGAACAGATGGGAGATGAATGATATTGGATACATTACTTGAACGCAAATGTCCCTGTTGCGGCGGTGCAGTCAGATTTGATACAGGCTCACAGAAGCTGAAGTGTCCTTATTGTGATACGAAATTTGATATTGAAGCTGCGGCACAGAATGATGTGAATGCCGATATACCCGAGGTTGAACAGATTGAATGGAATTCTGACAACAATGAATGGGCTGTCGGTGAAACTGACGGAATGAAGGTCTACGGCTGTAATTCCTGTGGCGGTGAAATCGTTGCAGACGAAACAACAGGTGCAACAAGCTGTCCTTACTGCGGAAATCCCGTTGTTATGAAAGGTCAGTTTGATGGAGCACTGCGTCCGAATCTTGTCATTCCTTTCAAATATGACAAGAAGGCGGCAAAGGAAGCCCTCAAAAAGCACATTGCCACAAAGAAATTTGTCCCTGCCGCATTCAAGGATGAAAACCACCTTGATGAAATCAAGGGTGTCTATGTTCCTCACTGGCTTTTTACCTGCGATGCTCAGACAGGTATCAACTACAAGGCTCAGAAAGTCAGAACATGGGCAGATAATAATTATACTTACACTGAAACATCACATTTCAATGTTTTCAGAGGCGGTAACATGAGCTTTGACAACATTCCCGTTGACGGCTCAACAAAAATGCCCGACGACCTTATGGAGTCAATTGAGCCCTTCAACATCAACGAGGCCGTTGATTTCAACACTGCTTACCTTGCAGGCTATCTTGCCGACAAATATGATGTTGATGCAGATGCAAGTATCAACAGAGCAAATGACAGAATCAGAAACAGTGCTGCAGATGCATTCCGTGACACTGTGCAGGGTTATACAAGCGTTGTGACTGAAAACATGAATCTGAACATTGCAAACGGAACTTACAGATATGCGCTCTATCCTGTGTGGATTCTCAACACAAACTGGAACGGCAAAAAATATACCTTTGCAATGAACGGTCAGACCGGTAAATTCGTGGGCGATATCCCTACAGACAACAAAAAAATCAATAAGCTTTCTCTGATTTACGGCGCAGCTCTCGGTGTTGCCATTTATGCAGTCAGATGGCTCATTGAGCTGTTGTAAGGAGGTGCCGACGATGAATAAACGCTTTTTTGCAATTCTTACAGTAATTCTTCTGTGCTTTTCTTTGAGCATTTTTGCATCGGCACAGGAAAATGACAGAACTCTCGGACTTGTTGAAGACTATGCAGAGCTTATGACAGATGAAGAAGAGGCATTGCTTACTGAAAAATTTGAAGCTTTCTGTGATGAATACAAAATGGAAATCGCAGTCGTTACAATTAATGATCTCGGTGGAAAATCAGCAATGGAATATGCCGATGACTTCTATGATTATAACGGCTACGGTTACGGTGAAAATGATGACGGACTTCTCGCATTGTATGTTGACGGAGCCGAAGGGGAAAGAGAAATTTATATCACCACTCACGGAAAAGCAATCAGTAAAATTACCGATGCTGATATTGATTATATAACAGATCTGATGATTATGTATCTCTCCGATGGTGATTATGCCTGGGCTTTTGAAACCTTTGTTGATGAAGCAACGGATGTCGTAAAAGTCAGTGTTTCGTTGATATGGATTCCTCTGAGCCTTGGAATAGGCATGTTGGTTGTATTTTTTGTTCTTAAAACAATGGCTTCTGCAAACAAGTCCGTTGTCAGAAAGGTTGATGCAAAGGATTATGTCAGAAGCGGCAGTATGGTTGTGACAGGCAGTTATGATAATTTCCTTTTCAACAATGTGACCCGTGTTGCAAGACCGAAGAATACATCCTCAGGCAGCTCTACCCACACAAGCTCATCGGGAAGAACTCACGGCGGCGGCGGAAAAAGATTCTGATAAAGGAGTGAAAAGATATGGGACTTTTCGATAAATTCAAGAATAACCCCGTAGCACCACAGGATTTTCAGGCAGGTGCAAACAGCACACAGAAGATTGTTTTTACAGCCTTGCCCGAAACCTTCGAGCAGTTCTGTTCATTGCCTCAGGCAAAAATGGAAACACCCTTTGACACAGCGGCAATGACTGTTCTTGCATTCTGTTTCTACCCTGAGAACAAGGAGCTTTCGCTCAGAATGCTCGATTTTCTCAAAGGACCTCAGCCATTATCACCCATGGATAAGCAGTTTATAAGAGACCGATTTATGGATAAGGATTATGTGCCCCGTTCATATTTTGACGGTGCAACTCCCGAGAATAACTATCTGCCTGCAGAGCCTTATACAATAACAGTCAGCTCAAATCCTTATTCGTATCAGAACGAGGGATATGCAACACTGTATATCAAATCAGGCGGTGCGGACAGCCCCAGAAGCATGCAGCTGCGTCTTGCAAAGGACGGCAAATGGTATCTGTGGGAACAGCTTATTCTTGCAGATATCCGTAAGCCCGAAAGCATGAACCCCTGGGCATAAGATACGCTTTATACATGAAATAATAAAAAACTTCTGTAGCAGACTTTCTGTTACAGAAGTTTTTTTGCGGGTATTTTAAAGGGAATTGTTTAATTCTGTTTCAGCTCAAAGACAAGCTCTCCGCCCTTGGTGATTTCCTCATAAGTCAGGTAGCAGTTTGTGACATCTGCACCGTTGAGCTTAACGGCTTTGATATAGGGGAAATCCAACGGGTTTTTGTCACATATGATTTTAAGTGTATCCGAAACACTGCATGAATGGAACTTCTTATCAAGCCTGACTTCGGCATCCTTGAAAAGGGGAGTGTTCAGGTAGTATTTCGGGTCAGCAGGGCAGACCTGTGCAAAGCCAAGTGCAGAAAGCACGTACCATGCAGAAAGCTGTCCCACATCCTCATTACCGCAGAAACCGTATGCACCTGTGCGGTAAGCTTCTTTCTGAACACGACGGGTCCAGTACTGTGTTCTTTCGGGAAGACCGAGAATGCTGAAATAGTGGGTTATATTGTGACAAGGCTCATTTGAATGGTTGTAATCGTCATTCCAAAGGCTCTTAAGGTCTGCTCTTTCAAAGAATTCTTCGAGAAGTTCAATGGTTCTTGCTTCACCGAAAAGTCTGCTCAACCCCTCCACATCATAAGGCACAAACCATGACTGCTGAAAAATATTGCTTTCCACGGTGCCGTCGTCATCGTAACGGTCTTCTTCATATACGAATTCGCCGTCATCCTTACGGGGAGCCATAAACTGTAATGACTTATTGTAATTTTCATGATAACGGCTTGCTCTGTCAGCAAAAAACTGAGCATCTTCCGTTTTGCCTGAATGCTCTGCAAACTTCTGCATAGTGTAATCTGCCAGTAAATATTCAAGTGTATCACTGAGCTTTTCGGGTACATAACAATCATCAATATATTGTTTACAGTCAGGTCTTATAGTGTGAAAATCCTTTCCGTCAAGCTCTTTTGCACAGACACTTGATGCTTTTGATACCTTGTATGCCTTTTCAAGGTCATAAGGATAAATCCCTTTGGTTATGGCATCTGCAACAACAATAAGACCGGGGTCTCCGACCATACAGCCTGCATTAATGCCCATAAGCTCCCATCTGGGGAATGAGGAATTATTAAGCTCTGCAATCTTAAGCAAAGAATTGATTTCGTCACGGACCATATCGGGACGGATAATGCTAAGAAGCGGGAACTCACTTCTGTAAACATCCCAACCGCTGAAAACAGTTCGCTGCTTGTAATCGGTGTTTTCAAATATTTCGTGATTTATGGTGTATCTGCCGTCAACATCAGCCATTGTACGGGGGTCAAGAAGAACATGATATAAACATGTGTAGAAGAGCTTCAGGTCAATTTCATCAGTACCCGAAACGCTTACACAGGAGAATACTTCTTCCCATTTTGCAAGGGCATTTTCTGCTGTTGTGTCAAAATCTGCATTCTCACATTCGGCAGAGAAATTCTTTCTTGCGCCTTCAATATCAACATAGGAAACGGCACTTTTTATTGTAACGGGCTCTTTGATATCCTTTGAAAAATCAAGGAAAAGTCCTAAATCCTCACCCTCGGATGATTCGATAAATTCTTCACTTTCAAAAAATCTCTTGTTTGTAAAGGGGTGTGAAAACTCCATTACAAAGTAGAAATCATAAAATATTCCGCCGTGACCGTGACCGAAGCCGCCGCCTGCGGGAGTACATTTTATATGGCCTTCAATTTTTCTGTCATTTATAATATCAACCTTCTGATAATCAGCCTTGCCGCCGATTCTTCTGCTGAAATTGAGTATAATTTTCTTTTCTGCAGCTTCAGGATAGGTAAATCTCAGAAAACCTGCATGCTCGTCCGTTGTGCATTCAGCCAGCACATTATATCTGTCGAGCATAACAGAGTAATATCCTGCACGGGTCTTCTCGTTTTCATGAGAAAACTCAGATTTCCAGCCGATTGTCCCCTTTGTAAACGGTACTTCTTCATTACTGCCGCTGCGAAGGTCTGTATCTTCCGTAACGGGCATAACCTGAAGATTGCCGAGGTCACCGTACCAGCCTATGCCGCTCATATGATTGAAGCTGAAGCCCTCAATGGTGTTGTGACAGTAGTTGTAACCGCTGCCGTTATCACCGCCGCTTACTGTATCGGGAGAAAGCTGAACCATTCCGCCCGGCACACAGGCACCGGGGTATGTTTTTCCTCCTCCGTGGGATTTTTCAATCTGACCGTCTCCGACGGTACCGATCATTGTATCTACATATGAAGCTTTGCTCATAAATAATCCTCCGTTGAAATTTATATTATTGTATTTAATTTTTCAGTTGTTTTTTTCAGTTTTTTTAATGTAACAACAGTTGCACCGATAACTCCGAGACCGAGAGCAAGAAGCACAAAGGGCGTTATTGCGAATGTGGTTGCAGATGCAACATAGCCGTAAATGAGCTGAACAAAGAAGCCGATTCCGTATGCACCGCCCATATGGTAGCCCGTGATGTCGGCAGAGTAGTCGGTGCCGAATCTTGCAGGTACGCTGTGGAGCACGCTCGGGAATACGGGACCGTAGCCCATACCGATTAACATAAGACCCACAAGAGCAGTTTTGCCGATAGGAAGAATGAGAATTACCATGCCGACGGCAGCAAGTGCCATACCACCCTTAATGAGCGTGTTGTCTGAGAGCTTTTCTGACAGGAAGCCCGAAATAATTCTGCCGACCATAATACCGCCGAAGTAGAGAGAAATCCATTTTGCCGCTTCCTCAGGAGAAACTGCAAGTACATTGACTGCATAGGTCGCTCCCCATGTACCTATAAGAAATTCACCGCCGCAGTAAAGACCGAGCGAGAGAATACTTGTTATCGTGCCTTTTATTTTAAGCAGGTCAAAAAGGGTCTTCTTCGGTAAATCCTTTTGTCCGTTTGCTGTTTCAGAAGTGCTTTCAGGCTCAATATTCCATTTTCTGAGACTTGCAAGAATAATCAGAGCAATCGCAAACTGCAGAATTGCAATGACACGGTAGCCGTTACGCCATGTGCCCTCACCGCCGAGAAAGGCAGACATGATTACAGGACTTATTGTAACACCAAGCCCCCAGCAGCAATGAAGCCAGTTCATGTGCTTTGCCTTGTAATGAAGTGAAACAAAGTTGTTGAGACCTGTATCAATCGCACCTGCACCGTAGCCCATCATAACGGTGCAAATCATCATCACAACGATATTCGGTGAAAAGCTGATGCCTATTAGTCCGAGTGCCGTAAGAAGAGTTGAGAAGAATGTCACCTTTCCCGTACCGAATTTTCTGATAAGAGGACCTGCAATAAAGCTGACACCGCCCGTGCAGATACCCGTTATTATGCTGTAAAGGGAAGCAAAGCTCTCGGGTGTGCCGAATTCAACATGAACAACAGGCCATGCAACTCCGAAAAGCGAATCGGGAAACCCGAGGGAAACAAAAGCTATATAAATAACAACAAGCAGTGCAGTCATATCTGTACTCCTGAAAAATAATTATTGTTTTATGATTTTAACACATTACTGCAGAAATGACAATATCATGGCAGTATTTTAAATAAAAAATTTAATCTCTTGCAATGTGATATTACGGATGATATAATATTGAAAAAAACTGACAGGTTGTGAAAAAATGTCAACAAGATTATGGCACAATGAATTCAAAGACGACTGGATGTGGGCTTTGCCTCTGGGTAACGGCAGGATCGGTGCAATGCAGTACGGCAATCCCCACTGCGAACAGATAGAAATAAACGAAGAATCCTTATGGAGCGGAAGACAGATTGAGGAAAAGTATCACGCTTCTCCTGAGGCTCTGGCTGAAATACGGAGACTTCTTTCGGAAGAAAAGCTTCACGAGGCAGCAGACCTTGCCCGTAAAACATTTCTTTCTGACCCTCCCGTAGTCCGTTCATATCAGAGCTTCGGCGAAATTTTTATTGATTTTCTCGACAAATCTCCCTATACAGACTACAGCAAGGAGCTCGAGCTGAGTGAAGCTGTTTCATATGTTTCATGGAAGAAAAGCGGTGTTGTGTTTAAAAGCGAATGCTTTGTCAGTGCAGATTACGATGCATTTGTCTATAAACTGAAAAATGACGGTCATCCCTTTTCCTGCAAAATCACAATGAAGCGTAAGCAGGACGCTTACACAGGCTGTATCAGTGACGATACTCTTATTCTCAACGGCAGAACAACCTATGCCACAAGCCATCATTACGGTGAGGGCGGAGAGGGTATGTCCTTCGGTGCAAAAATCAGGGTTGAAACAGACGGAAAGCTCTCTGCAGAGCATGACTGCATCAATCTCACGGACGGCACATATATAATCATATACGGTTCATTTGCTACAAACTACAATATCGATAAATTCGATGTGGATGAAAGCATTGATTACAGAAAGCTCAACGATGCCTGTCTTGATAAAATCTGCAATGCTTCTTACGATGAAGTCAGGGCTCAGCATATTGAAACACACAGAAAATGGTTCGATTCCGTAAGCTTTGAGCTTGACTCTGCTGATCTGTCACACATTTCAACAGATGAACGCCTTGATGATTTCTATGACGGAGTCAATGACCTTGACCTTATAACACTTTACTATAATTTCGGCAGATATCTTCTTATTGAAAGCTCGGGCAAGAATGCCCGTCTGCCTGCAAATCTTCAGGGTATATGGTGTAACGGCTTCAATCCTCCCTGGGGAAGTGATTTCCACACTAACATCAATCTTCAGATGAATTACTGGCCTGCAGGCTGTGCAAATCTCATTGAAACAGAAAAGCCCTTTATCAATTTTATGAAAAAGGTCAGTGCATTCGGTGAAAAGACTGCAAAGAATCTCTTTGATGCAAGGGGATGGGTAGTCAATCACACCTCGGATGCTTTCGGCAGAACGGGTGTGCATGACAGTGTTGACTGCGGATTTTTCCCCATGGCAGGTCCCTGGCTTTGTCTTAACCTCTGGGAGCACTACGAATACACGGGCGACAGAAAATACCTTGAGGAGATTTATCCCATTCTCAGAGGATCCTGTGAATTTGTAATGGATTATCTTATTGAGGATGAAAAGGGCAGACTTGTCACTTCACCCTCTAATTCACCCGAAAACAGCTTTTATTTTACGGATTCAGAGGGTAAAAAGCAGGAGAGTATGTTCACCTACGGTGCAACCATTGATTTCCAGATTATCGAAGCACTTTTTACCCGTACTGCTTATGCATCAGGTATTATTGATAATGATGAGGAGTTTGTAAAGAGCCTTGATGATGTTCTTTCAAAGCTTCCTCCCATGAAAGTGAGCGAAAGATACGGAACTGTTCAGGAATGGATAAAGGATTACGAAGAAACAGAGCCCGGTCACAGACACATTTCTCAGCTTTTCGGTCTTTATCCTGCTGATATCATTAATGAAAATAACCCTGAAATTTACGAAGCAGCTAAGAAAACAATCGCACGAAGAATCGATAACGGAGGCGGTGCAACAGGCTGGTCAAGAGCATGGACAGTATGCTTCTATGCAAGACTCAAGGACGGCAACAATGCAGAAAAGCATGTCAGCTATCTTCTTAAGGAATGCACTGCATATAACCTTTTCGACATTCATCCGCCTTTCCAGATTGACGGTAACTTCGGTGGTGTAGCAGGTATAACAGAAATGCTTATTCAGAGCCATCTCGGTTCAACCGACAACCGTATTATTGAGCTTCTTCCCGCACTTCCCGACAACTGGTCAAAGGGCTCCATCAGAGGCGTAAAGGCAAGAGGAAACTTTACCTTTGACCTTGAATGGAATAACGGTAAGCTCACGGAAGCCACTGTTTATGCTGAGGATAACGGCACATTACAGCTTAAGCTCAATGACCGTACAGGCACTCCTTGTCAGGGTGATTTCACAATTGAAAACTCAGTTATTAAAGCAGATATGACTGCAGGTCAGACACTCAAGCTTACATTCTGATTGATTTTATAACATAATCCCCGTCTTTCAGGCGTTGTGTCCTTGTGAACACAACGCCGGTTTTATTCGCCTTTCGGCGAGTTGTATTGCTTTGCAGTTATATTCGGCTATCGCCGAGTGATATTTGTTGTGCAAGTTTAACGGCGAATAAAATAACACTGAAACCGTAAGGTTTCAATATCACTTTTGATTTATCAAAAATATCACTGCAAATTTTTAATTTGCAATATCACTGTTTCGTACCGAAAAAAATATGCTTTAGGTTGGCATAATCGCTCTTAAAGTATTTCTGTCTTTAGCACTCCTTCAATGGGGATTATTCTTATTGCGAACTATATAAAAAAGATTATAATTATTTTGTAATGTTTTGTTGAAACCTCGGGTTTACTTTGTTATAATTGAATAAAATTAACTTTCAGGGTGATCTGATGGAAAACAAAGCAACAATAATAGCCCTTTCAGGCAAAGGCGGTGTCGGAAAGACATCAGTTTCCGCAGCGATTGTGAAACTTCTTGTTGAAGCATATCCCGACAAGAAAATTCTTGCAATTGATGCTGACCCTGCTGTGGGACTTTCAACAGCACTGGGAATTGAAGTTAAAACAACAATTGACGATATACGAAAAGAAATCGTTGCAAATGTTGAAGAGGGAAACACAAAAACTGCAATCGAGCTTCTCGGTGATGCAAGATATAAGATATTTGATGCCCTTGTTGAAACAGACGGCTTTGCGTTTATTGCCGTCGGCAGACCCGAAAGTGCAGGCTGCTACTGCAAAATCAATTCTTATCTCAAGGAAGTCATCAGCATACTTTCTTCTGATTTTGACTATGTTGTAATTGACGGTGAAGCAGGTATTGAGCAGATTAACCGCCGTGTAATGGAAAAGGTTACTCATCTTATCCTTGTTACCGATGCGAGCAAAAAAGGTACACAGGTCATTTCAACAATCAAGAGTGTTGCAGATGAGCTTGTGATGTATAAAAAAATCGGTGCAATTGTCAACAGACTGCCCGATGAAAGCGTAATTGAGCACATCAACACAAACGGTATCCCCGTTTTGTCATATATTGAAAACGACAAAAACCTTGCCATCTATGATATTGAAGGTAAAGACATAACAAAGCTTCCTGATGATTCGGGTATCGTCAGAGGCGTAAAAAAAGCACTTGCCGGAATGGAGATTTTGTAATGAGAGATCTGAAACATCTTTATGAATTTGAAAAGCTTCTGCTTGATGCCAACAATGAGCTTGTTCAGAAAGCAAAGGCAGAGGGCGGAATAGCTCTGGGATACACCTGTTACCACATTCCCGAGGTTCTTCTCAACTGCGGAAACTGTTTTTCCGTCAGACTCAGAGCTCCGAGAACAGGCTCTATGGATATTGCAACATACTATATGAGCAACTTCCTTTGCGGATTTTCAAAGGCTATTCTTGAAAGAGCTATTGAGGGCGGTTACAACTTCCTGAATGCGCTTTTAGCATCTGAAACCTGCTCCGAAATGAACAGAACAGCAGAGCATTTTGAGCTTCTTGATTTAGTTCCCGAGGATAAGTTCTTTGTGACATTCCTTGATATGCCCTTTAAAATTGAAGACCATACGGTAAAGCATTATGTCAATCAGACAAGGCTCAAAATCCTTGATAAAATGACTTCCGTTTACGGTGTTGATACTTCCGATGAAGCACTTCTTAAGGCTGTTGAAGAGCACAATGAAGTCTGTCGTCTTATGACCGAAATCGGCAACTACCGTAAGGAAGACAATCCGAGAATTACGGGATATGAGTATCATATTCTCAATCTCATTACATATTGCTGTCCGAAAGCGCTGATTCTGCCCATGCTCCGTGAAACTGCAGAGGAGCTTAAGACAAGAGAGCCCGATGCAAAGAAGAATTACAGAGCAAAGATTGTTGTTGTTGGCTCCGAAATGGATGATCCCGAGTTTACTTCACTTATCGAAGACAGCGGTGCACTTGTTGTTGCTGACAGATACTGCTTCGGTGCACTTCCCGGAAGACAGGAAATTGTAATCAATAAGGATGAAGATATACTCACTCAGATTTGTCTTCATTACCTTAAAACAAGTCAGTGTCCCCGTTATATGAGCCACGAAAAGGTTCAGAAGAGAAGGGACTATGTAAAACAGCTTGTTGACGAATACCATGCAGACGGTGTTATGTACGAACAGCTCAAGTTCTGCGAGTACTGGGGCTATGAGAGAGCTCTCGCTTCATACATAATGACAAATGATTACGGCGTACCCACTGCAGCCGTTGACAGACAGTATACGGCTTCTGCATCGGGACAGCTTCGTACACGAGTTCAGGCATTCGTTGAAAGCCTTGAAATAAAGAAGATTCAGAAGGAGAAGGAGGGAAAGAAGAATGGATAATTACGGCAAACTTTATAAAGAGCATACAGCCATACTCAGACACAGAGAATGGCGTGGCTTCAAAGACACAATGTATGACTACTACCGCTGGCTTGTCACCTGGAAAGATATGATTAAAATGGTGCTCAAGGCTCCCGTATCAACAGTCAAGGGTATATGGAAATACCGTTGGATGGCGTCCTATCTTTCTGCACCGTCCTTCGTTGACCGTCATGTTGCAGGGCTCAGAGGCCCTCAGCTGCGTATGGCTCATCTTCATTACAACATGATTGTAAAGCACACAACAAAGCTTATAAACATTTCTCTTCGTGCCGATGAAAAGATAAATCCGGGCAACAAGCTTTCAAAGAAAATCGTTCTTATGGATGAAATTGTTCCCAATGAAGTGTTTACGGGATTCCCAAATCTCATCCCAATGCCTCTTCAGACATTGCCCATATTCCTTTCATCAATGGTTGACCAGCAGATTACACCTCCTTATCTTGAGGTTACGGAAAGCTTCGGTGTGCCTGCCGATGTCTGTCCTCTTCCCAGTGCTGAAGCAGGTGTTGCCATTGAAGACGATTATCCGAAAATGGGCTGCTGTATGATAGGCACAAATATGCCCTGTGACGGCTCAATCATGAACTCATCCTTCCTTGACAGAAGACTCAATCTTCCCACTCATTGCTTCGGTGTGCCTCTTCGTTATGACGGTGAGGATGTTCAGGAATATGCCGTTGAAGAAATAAAATCACTTATTAAATTCGTTGAAGAGCAGACAGGCGAAAAGTTCGACTGGGATGCTTATTTCAGATGGATGAAGGATTATAACACTCAGCTTGAATATGAAAGACAGAAATGGGATATCAACAAAACACCCTATCCTCAGATGACGGGTGCATGCTTCTGGCTTTACAGAATATTCTATTTCAACCTTTCGGGCGGTTCAAACGAAAAGTTCATCAGGGTTGACGAAAAGGTCAATAAGATAATGATGAAAGCATACGAGAAGAAAACTCCCGTATCAAAGGAAATGCGTCACAGAGCCGTTGTATGGAGCTGTCCCGCAAACTATTACACATCATTTGCAAACTGGCTTGAAAACTGCTGGGGTATGAATGTTGTCATGGATATGGAAACAATGATTTCATATCTTGAAATTGATACCGAGGACAAGGAGCAGTCACTCAGAGACCTTGCAAAGACTTATCAGCGCTCAATCATGCGTAAGCACACAAAGGGCGGATACAAGAACGTTGTTGACGAGCTGTGGAGAATCGTTGAAGAATACAACGCAGACACGGTTATTATGTATGACCAGATTTCATGTAAGGGTATGGACGGTCTTACAGGTATTTTTGACGACCAGGCAAGAGAAAAAGGTGTCAACTTCATCTGGGTACAGCAGGACCTTATGGACCCGAGAACCATTTCAAGAAGAGATATGCGTGAACAGGTCAACAAATATATGCAGACAGTTCTTCAGGAAGAGCCTCTTGATGCATCACTTCTTGATTTTGAAGACGATTTAGCTTGGTAAAAGGAGATTATTTATATGAAATATTTCGGTGGCTGTGATGTTGGTTCAACATACACAAAATGCGTAATCTTAGATGAAAACGGTAACATGGTTGCAAATGTTACAAACAGAAGTAAAATAAATCCCGTTGCAAGTGCTGAAATTGCACTCGGTGATGCGATAGCTCAGGTTGACGGGCTTAATTCAGCCGAGGAGCTTACATATCTTATCGGTACAGGCTACGGCAGAAACAAGGTTCCTTTTGCTGATGAAAATATTTCCGAAATCAGCTGTCATGCAATGGGTGTTCATGTTACAAATCCCGAAGTCAAGGCAATTATTGATATCGGCGGTCAGGATGTAAAGGGTATTTCAATCGACACTGACGGCACAGTCAAAAACTTTGCAATGAACGACAAATGTGCGGCAGGTACAGGCAGATTCTATGAAGCTATGGCAAATGCTTTTGAAATGACACTTCCCGAATTCTCAAAGCTTTCATTGAATGCTAAAAATACAATACCCATCACTGCACAGTGTACTGTTTTTGCTGAAAGTGAAGTTATTTCACTTGTTGGTGAGGGCAAGCCCATGGACGAAATCGCAGCAGGTATACAGCTTGCTGTTGCAAAAAGATGCTTCGTTATGGCTAAAAAAGCAGGTGCAACCGATTCAATAACACTTACAGGCGGTTGTGCAAAGAATGACGGACTTAAAAAAGCAATTGAAAAGGTGCTTAAAATCAATGTTGTTGAGCTAAAAACCGACCCTCAGCTTATGGGTGCACTCGGTGCAGCTGAATATGCCCGTCAGAAGGGTCTTGCAAAGGTGAACTGATATGGAAGTTTTTCTTATAATACTTGCAGTTATTGTCGGACTTTTTCTTCTGACTTTCGCAATTTATTGGTTCAATCTTGATATGAAGCTTGTCCGTGTTGTTTACGACCTGCTTCAGAAGCATTATGACACTATGAAAAGGGATAAGAAGCTCTGATGAACTTTTTTGATTCACTTATAGACGATGTTCTGTCACAGACTGAGTCTTCCGACAGAGCATCATACCCGTATAATGCATCTCTCTGCAGAAAGGATACAGGCTACAGTCAGGTCATTATGCAGAGAGACACGGCATACGAATTAAGCGGCACGGGAATGAGCCTTGTGACATCTGCTGATATAAATGATGAAATAATCGTTGTCGGCGATGACCTTGACAAAATCAGTGATAACCGTAAATTTGCAAGAATTTCAATTGTGCAGACAGATGATATCCCTGACGAGCAGAATGCATACAAGCTCATACGGAAAATTGAATATGTCAAGTATCACTATTTTCCCGACGGGTTTATGATAAGAACATCCTCATCTTCCCATAAAGAGGCTGTGCGTGTTGCGAAGACTTCGGTAAAAGAGGGGATTTCTTTCAAGGAAATCGGCAATCTTCTGATTAAAAAATACAAGGAGATTGATGAAGTCAGGGGAGTAAAGGTGATTTTTGTCACGGTTCCCGATGCTGATTATGATTCATTTTCTCAGATTGCACAGAAGGCTGACAGCATCACAAAAACGCTCAATCATATTATGAATACTGTTAACTTTGACTGTGATACATGTAATCTCAAGCCCATCTGCGATGAAGTAGAGGGGATGCGTGAACTCCATTTCAGAAGCAAGGAAAGGAATATGTGATTATTATGAATAAAGACGATATTATTTCTTTCTTTGATTCTCACGCTGACAGCTGGGATGCATTTCAGGAGCGTAATGAACAGGTAATTGAAGAGATTCTCGACAAAGGCGGAATCCGTAAGGGCGTAAATGTCCTTGATATTGCCTGCGGTACAGGTATACTTTTTCCCGATTACATGAAAAGGGAGGTCGCATCAGTTACGGGTGTTGACATTTCCTCCGAAATGGTGAAAAAGGCTAAAGCTAAGTACCCCTGCTGCGATGTAATCTGCGGTGATGCTGAGGTATTGACCTTTGACAGACAGTTTGATGCTGTTATGATTTACAATGCATTTCCTCATTTTATCAATCCTCAGAACCTTATCGGCAATCTATCATCGGCTCTTAATGAAAAGGGCAGGCTGACAATTGCCCACGGTATGAGCAGAGAGGCTATTGAGGAATGCCATTCGGGAGAAGCAAAGAATATTTCACTTCCTCTTCCCGAAAAAGAAGAAATTGCAGCTCTGCTTTCATCTTATTTCGATGTTGATGTCATGATTTCCGATGACAGGATGTTCATGGTGTCAGGTGTTAAAAAATAAATCAATGAAAGGTTCTGTTTAATGGAACCTTTTTATTATTTTATTATTGCATACTTCATTTTAATGGAGTATAATGTCCCTTGTAATTGAGGTGTAAACAATGGATTTCAGAACCGAAAAGGATACAATGGGTGAAGTCAGAGTCCCTGCAGACAAGTTATGGGGTGCTCAGACTCAGAGAAGCTATCAAAATTTCAGAATAGGCGATGTTAAAATGCCCTCTGAAATCATCTCTGCATTCGCTCAGCTTAAAAAGGCATGTGCCTGTGTAAACGGTATGTCAGGCAGAATATCAGAAGAAAAAGCAAAGCTTATCATGCAGTCCTGCGACGAAATACTTGCAGGGGAGCTCAGTGATAATTTCCCTCTTTCTGTTTTTCAGACGGGCAGCGGTACACAGTCAAACATGAATGTCAATGAGGTCATTGCAAACAGAGGCAACTCTGTTGCAGGTGAGAGGCTTCTTCATCCCAATGATGATGTAAACGCCTGTCAGAGCTCAAATGACACTTTCCCCACAGCTATGAATATTGCAGCCGTGACTGTTATTGAAAATAAGCTTTTTCCTGCAATTGACAAGCTTATTAATGCTTTTAAGAATCTTGAAAACGATAACCCCGATGTTATAAAAACAGGCAGAACACATCTTCAGGATGCAACTCCCGTGAAATTCAGTCAGGAGGTCAGCGGTTGGAGAGGACTTCTTGAGAATTCAAGAGATATGACAGAGCTTTCATTGTCGAAGCTCAGAAAGCTTGCAATCGGCGGCACTGCAGTAGGTACGGGACTCAATGCGCCCATAGATTTTGATAAAAAAGTCTGTCAGGAGCTTTCAGCACTTCTTGATACACTTTTTATCCCGGATGAAAATAAATTCCGTGCATTGACGGGTAAAGAAGCATTTGTGTTTGCTCACGGGGCACTCAAAGCCCTTGCTGCAAATCTTATGAAGATTGCAAACGATATCCGTTGGTTGTCGTCAGGCCCCCGTTGCGGTCTCGGTGAACTGAATATTCCCGAAAATGAACCGGGAAGCTCCATTATGCCCGGTAAAGTCAATCCGACACAGTGCGAAGCTGTCACAATGGTTGCAGTTCAGGTTATGGGTAATGATACAGCAATCGGCATTGCCGCATCTCAGGGTAATTTTGAGCTGAATGTGTTTATGCCCGTGTGTGCATACAATTTCCTGCAGTCAGTCAATCTTCTTGCAGATGCAATGAATTCATTCTGTGACAACTGTGTATCGGGAATTACAGTCAATGAGGATAAAATGAAGGATTATCTTGACCGTTCACTTATGCTCGTTACTTGTCTTACACCGAAAATCGGTTACGACAAAGCAGCCGAAGCGGCAAAATATGCACATAAGAACGGTCTGACACTCAGGGAAGCAGTTTTATCACTGGGACTTCTGAGTGAGGAAGAATATACACAGGCAGTTGACCCTGCAAAAATGGTTTAAGGTGAATAAAATGGATTACGCAAAAGAATCTCTTCGTCTTCACGGCGAATGGAAAGGCAAAATTGAGGTTGTCGCAACGGTGCCCGTAGAAACAAAGGACGACTTGTCCCTTGCATATACACCCGGTGTTGCCGAGCCTTGTCTTGCAATAAAGGAAGATATAAACAACAGCTATGAGCTTACAAGAAGACACAATCTCTGTGCCGTTATAACAGACGGCAGTGCAGTTTTAGGTCTGGGTGATATAGGGCCCGAAGCAGGTATGCCCGTTATGGAAGGTAAATGCGTTCTATTCAAGTCATTCGGCGGAGTGGATGCTTTTCCTCTCTGTGTGAAAACAAAGGATGTTGATGAATTCGTTCAGACTGTCTATAACATTTCAGGCAGCTTCGGCGGAATTAATCTTGAAGATATCTCGGCTCCGAGATGCTTTGAAATTGAAGAAAAGCTCAAGGCAAAATGTGATATTCCCGTGTTTCATGACGACCAGCACGGTACGGCTGTAATTGTACTTGCAGGACTTACAAATGCACTGAAGCTTGTAGGTAAAACTAAAGATGAAGCAAGGGTTGTTATCAACGGAATAGGTGCTGCAGGCTCATCTGTATGCCGTCTTCTTCTTGCTGCAGGCTTTAAGAATATAACGCTCTGTGACAGAATCGGCATTCTCTGCGAGGGTGATGAAAATATACCTCATGCACACATGAAGCACCTTGCTTCTCTTACAAACAGAGATAAAAAGACAGGTTCACTTGCTGATGCACTTTGCGGTGCAGATGTTTTCTTAGGCTTTTCGGCACCGGACATTGTAACATCCGATATGGTCAGAACAATGAACAGTGATGCAATTATTTTTGCCTGTGCAAACCCCAATCCCGAAATTTTCCCCGATGATGCAAAGTCGGGCGGTGCAAAGGTTATTTCAACAGGCAGGTCAGATTATCCCAATCAGATAAATAATGTTCTTGCTTTCCCCGGAATTTTCAGAGGAACCTTTGATGTCCGTGCGAGTGAAATCAACGAGGAAATGAAAATGGCAGCAGCAAATGCTATTGCAGGTCTTATTTCCGATGATGAGCTCTCGGCTGATTACATCATTCCCAAGGCTTTTGACCCCCGAGTCGGTAAGGCAGTTGCAGATGCAGTTGCAGATGCAGCAAGAAGAACCGGTGTGGCAAGAATATAAACAATCTTACGGAGTGATTGTTATGAAGAAAATTTTCGGTTATGCTGTAATTGTTTTATGTTTATTGATTGTTATAACTTCTGTTATTCTGATTGTCGTTTATCATAAAGATATTTTCGGTAATGGTTCAGACAATGTAAATGAAAACACCTACGGTGAAGTTAATCCCGATACATGGACAGCTACAGATGGTCTCGGAAGGACACTTCCCACGGCAGTTGAAACAGGGGAGAAGAAACAGGATAAATTCGTCGGTCTTTTCTACTGGACATGGCATTACAGCCACGCTCAGGACAAGCCTGTCAGGGATGCTTCCGTTTATCTTTCCGAAGCTCCCGAGGCTGTCAGGGATTATGACCATCCGATATGGACAGGTGAATCTGACGGACTTCCTCATTACTGGGGTAAACCTCTTTTCGGATATTACTCCAATCTTGATGAATATGTTGTCAGAAAACACGCTGAACTTATTGCGGATGCAGGTGTGGATGTAATAATCTTTGACTGTACAAACGGTACACAGATATGGGAAGAGGGCTATGAAACTCTTTTCAGAGTCTTTGAAGAATCGAGAGCTGACGGTGTGAATGTTCCGCAGGTTGCATTTATGCTTCCCTTTGCAGGCAGTGAAGATGCAAAAACATCACTTCACAATCTTTATAATAATATCTATAAAGAGGGCAGATATAAAGACCTCTGGTTTATGTGGGACGGCAAACCCCTCATTATGGCTCATTCTTCCGCACTTGATAAGAAAAATGATGACGATAAGGTAATTCTTGATTTCTTCACATTCCGTGAAAATTGCCCCGGTTACTTTGATGATGACAGATATATAAGTGAAGAGGCATGGGGATGGTGCAGTGTATTCCCTCAGGCACAGTACGGAAAAACCCTTTTTGACGGCAC
>JAFUIY010000086.1 GCA_017473925.1 Clostridia bacterium
ATAATGCACAATGCACAATGAAATGCTCTTTCATCGAATATTCATACAAAATAAAAACAAACTTCGTAGGGCGGGTTGCCCTCAACCCGCCGATTGCGTAATGTAATGGAGCAATAACGGTGGAACACCGTTCTATTGCAATAAACTCAATATTTGGATTTATCTGATAGTGGAAATCAAAGATTTCCAATTTGTCTTCGACAAATCGGCGGCTTGAGGGCAAGCCGCCCTACGAAATATGTTTATATTACGACGGACTGCCAATGGCAGCCCCTACGAAGAGAAACATATAATTGTGCATTATGCATTTTGCATTGTGCATTATCCCGATAAATTCTGATTTATTCTTCGGAGGATTATATGCTTATAAATTCAGAAGTTATAATATACAATAAAATTGTCCCCAACCGTGTACTTTTTCAGCCCATGGAGGGCTGTGACGGTGAAAAAAACGGTGCCGTGGGTGAGCTCACAAGGCGTCGTTATCTCCGTTTCGCTGAAAGCGGGGCAGGCATCATATGGTTTGAAGCAACTGCCGTCACTCCCGAGGGCAGGGCAAATCCCCGTCAGCTCTATATCAACGATGAAACAGTTGAAAGCTATAAATCACTCGTTTCGGAAATAAAGGCAACTTCAAAGTCACAATGCGGCTCTGAGCCTCTTGTGATTGTTCAGCTGACACACAGCGGACGATTCAGCAAGCCCAAGGGTACTCCCGAACCGATTGTTGCATACCGTAATGAATTGTGGGAAAGGGGCAAGGAAAATCAGCCCTATACAGTTGTAACGGACGAGTATCTGTCCACTATTCGCGAAGCTTATTCAAAGGCGGCAAGGCTCGCTGAATATGCAGGCTTTGACGGAATAGATGTCAAGTGCTGTCACGGTTATCTGTTCAATGAGCTTCTCTCTGCATACGACCGTGAGGGAGCTTACGGCGGCAGCTTTGAAAACAGAACAAAGCTCTTTTTCGATTGCATAGATGCAGTAAAAAACAGTGTTGAAGATATTTTTGTCACTACAAGGCTTAATGCATGTGACTGTTTCCCATACCCTTACGGCTACGGTGTGACAAAGGAAAATGAAATCGACCTTTCCGAATGTAAAAAGATTATTGAAATACTAAAATGTAAAGGCGTGGAGCTTGTCAATATCACATTGGGCAACCCTTATCTTATTCCCCATATCAACCGTCCCTGCATAAATTCACCCGAAGACGGCAATGTGGGAATGAAGAGAATTCTCGATGTGACAAAGGAGCTTAAAAATGCCGTACCCGATATGAAATTTGTTATGTCGGGACTCAGCTTTGAGGGTGTGAATGCAGTTGATTATGCAGAAAAAATGCTCCTTGACGGTGTGACCGATTTTGTAGGCTTCGGCAGAATGACCTTTGCATATCCCTCATTTTACAGAGATTTCAAGGCAAACGGTAACCTTGACAAAAGCAAGGTCTGTCTTAAATGCAGTAAGTGTACGGAGCTTATGCGTGCAGGCACGGTGGCAGGCTGTCCCGTGCGTGACAGCGAAGTCTATATGCCTTTATACAAAGAATATGTGATGAAGAGGTGAGTGTGATGAACGCAGTCGTAACGGGCGGTACAAGAGGAATCGGCAGAGGTATTGCCGAGGAGCTTCTTAAAAACGGCTTTTCCGTGCTTGTCACATCAAGAAATGAAAACGGCTTTGATGAAATGAAAAGCCTTTACGGTGACAGGGTCTGTTTCTATCCCTGCGATGTTTCCGATGTGAAGAGTATTGAAGCACTTGTCTCTTTCGCAGAAGAAAAATTCGGCAGTGTGGATGTGCTTGTCAACAATGCAGGTGTTGCACCGAGAGAAAGACGGGATATTCTTGAAATCACTCCCGATGATTTTGACTTTCTTCTTGATATAAATTTAAAGGGAACATTTTTTGTATCTCAGAAATTTGTTCCTCTGCTTACAAAAAAGGAAAAATCACGGATAGTGAACATTTCTTCAATGTCAGCCTACACGGCATCGGTCAACAGAGGTGAATACTGCATTTCAAAGGCAGGCATCTCCATGACAACAAAGCTTTTTGCAGCAAGGCTTGCAGAATACGGTGTGTCCGTGATTGAAGTAAGACCGGGCATTATCGAAACAGACATGACTTCGGGTGTAAAGGAAAAATACGAAAAGCTCATTTCTGAGGGTATAACTCCCATAAAGAGAATGGGGCAGCCTGAGGACATCGGCAGATGTGTTCTTTCGGTGGCTCAGGGTAATTTTGATTTCTGCACGGGCACGGTCATTGACTGTGACGGCGGATTTAATGTGAGAATTCTATGAAAACTTATGATGTGATAATAATAGGAAGCGGTGCGGCGGCTTATAATGCAGCTGACTGTCTTTACAAAAACAATATAAGGGATATTGTCATTCTTTCCGAAAACAGGCTTCACGGCACATCAAGAAACACGGGCAGTGACAAGCAGACCTATTATAAAATATCCATGGACGGAAGAAGCTCAGACAGTCCTTACAGAATGGCGGCGGATATGGCTTCGGGAGGCTCGGCAGACGGTGTGAAAGCATATAAGCACGCTGTCAACAGCATGCGCTGTTTCCTGAAGCTGTATGATTACGGTGTGAAATTCCCCAGGGATGAATTCGGCAGCTTTCCCGGATACAAAACCGACCATGATGACACCGCAAGAGCCACTTCCGTAGGTCCTCTCACATCAAAGCTGATGACAGAAAAGCTTGAAGAGGCTGTGCTGTCAGAGAATAAAACACCGTTTATTGATAACAGGCTTGTTGTTGAAATTCTGACCGACAGCGGGAGAGTCTGCGGTGTTACGGCACTTGATACCGTAAATGAAAAGATTGAAACATATTACGCAAAAAATGTAATCGCAGCAACAGGTGCCCCTGCGTGTATCTACAAACATTCCGTTTTTCCCCTTTCACAGCACGGCATGACGGGTGTTATGATTGATTCGGGTGTCAGACTCTGTAACTATTCCCAGTGGCAGTACGGAATGGCATCCGTAGACTTCCGTTGGAATGTTTCGGGCAGCTTTATGCAGGTTGTTCCCCGTTTTGTAAGCGTAGATAAAGAGGGCAACGAAAGAGAGTTTCTCTCTGATTATTCTGACGATATACATACTGCTTACAGCCTTGTTTTTCTCAAGGGCTATCAGTGGCCCTTCAGTGCTGACAGGACAGAAATGTCTTCGGCAATTGATATTGCAGTCCATTCTGAGATTTCAAAGGGCAGAAAGGTATATCTTGATTACAGAAAAAATCCCCGTGATTTCTGTTTTGATAAGCTTTGTGATGAAGCCAAGGAATACCTTACAAAAACAGAAAGCATGGCTCAGACGCCCGTTGAACGCCTATTTAGACTCAACAGCAAGGCTATAGATGTTTATATGAATCAGGGTATTGATTTATATACTGATATGCTCCGTATCGCTGTGTGTGCACAGCACAACAACGGCGGTGTTTATACGGATGATTATTTTATGAGTGACATAAAGGGGCTTTATGTCGTGGGTGAAGCAGGCGGTTCATTCGGTCTTTCAAGACCGGGCGGCTCGGCACTCAACGACACTCAGGTAAGCTCCCTTGTGGCGGCAGAGCATATAGCAGAGAATATAAAAGACATTCCCGATGTAACATCTGTAAGGTCGGAATATGAGAATATAACAGATGAATTTATAACCGACGACTCGGTTGATTATTCATATATTCCCGAAAAAATGAGTGACTGCTGTTCATTTATCCGTGATGAGGAAAAATGCAGGTCACTTCTCTGTGAAATTGAGCATCTTCTTGAAAATTACCCCGTAAAACACAGGAATCCTGAAGCTTTTTTCCGTGACAGGGATATGCTCATTTCTGCAAGGGCATTGCTTATAACAGTACTTGCCGAAATGAAGAAAACGGGCAGCCGCGGCGGTGCCGTGTTCATTTCTGACGGTGTGAAAAAGGCAGAAGATGTTTCATACAGAGATTATCTCACCGTGACAGACGGAAATAATGTTTATTTTGAAAAGACAAAGGCTGTGCCCGTGACGGACAGACCATTTGAATATTATCTGAAAGGCTGATGAATATGGATTTTAAAACTGCAGTTGAAATTTATAAAAAGGAACCTACGGAGAAAAAGGTCAGAGATCTTGCAGATGCTCTGCTTGGTGAAATGACCTTGTCTGAGAAAATCCATATGCTCAGAGGCCATGCAATGGGCGTCACAGTGAAGAATTTCCTTACAAAGGGCAGATTCTACAACGGTGAGGCATACCCTGCAGGCGGCTGTAAAAGGCTGGGCATTCCTCCCGTTATGTTTACGGACGGTCCCAGAGGTATTGTTATGCGTCACAGTACATGCTTCCCCGTTTCAATGCTCAGAGGTGCTGCATTTGACGATGAGCTCGAATATGAAGTGGGCGAGGCAATGGCAAAGGAAGCCATTGCAGGCGGTGCAAACTACTTTGCAGGTATCTGCATAAATCTTCTCCGTAACCCCATGTGGGGCAGGGCACAGGAAACCTACGGCGAAGACCCCTTCCTTCTCGGAAAAATGGGCGTTGCCCTGACAAAGGCAATGCAGGACAACGGCGTTATTGCCTGTCCCAAGCACTATGCACTCAACAGCATCGAAGACCTGCGCTTCAGCGCAAATGCAAAGGCAGACGAGAGGACACTCCATGAGGTTTATCTCCCTCATTTCAAGAAGTGTATTGATGCAGGTGCAATGTCAATAATGGGTGCCTACAATAAGGTCAACGGTACTTACTGCTGTGAAAACAAGGAGCTTCTTACAGATATCTTAAGAGATAAATGGCACTTTGACGGCTTTACGATTTCGGACTTCTTCTTCGGCATCTATGACTGTGCAAGAAGCCTTAAATCGGGTATGGATGTGGAAATGCCCTATACATTCAGATATTCGCTTCTCGGTGAAAAGCTGAGAAAGGGCGAAATTGACGAAAATGATATTGATACAGCCGTGGGCAGAGTGCTCAGAGGCATGCTCAGAGTTCTTCCGTGGCAGAAAAAGTACGGCAAAGAAGTCATTATGTCAAAGGAGCATACCTCACTTGCAAAAAAGGTTGCAGAAAAAGGTATGGTGCTTCTTAAAAATGACGACAGAACTCTGCCGATAGCAAAGGGTAGTAAAATTGCCGTTGTGGGCAGATATGCAGACAAAATCAATACGGGCGACCACGGAAGCAGTAATGTTTTCAGCCCCTATACAGTTACACCCTATCAGGGACTCAGAGATAAATTCGGTGCAGACAAGGTCACCGTTTATAACGGCTGTGACACAAAGAAGGCTATGGATGCTGCAAAATTCAGCGATTATATCATAGTGTGTGTTGGCAGTGACTGGCTTCAGGAGGGTGAATTCCTTGTCAATATGGGCAATGTGAAGAAAAAGCCCAAGGGCTCAGGTGGTGACAGAGTGAGTCTGCACATTCCTCCCGAGGATGCAGAGCTTATCAGAGCAATGTCAGGCACAAGCAAAAAGCTGATTGTAAACATCATGGGCGGAAGTGCCTATGTAATCAATGACTGGATTGACAAGGCTGATGCAGTCGTGATGTCATTCTACAGCGGTCTTGAGGGCGGTAATGCCCTTGCAGAGCTCATCAGCGGCGACAGTAATTTCGGCGGAAAGCTGCCCTTTACCATTGCATATAAGGATGAGGACTATCCCGATTTTCTTCACATAGGTGCAAAGAATAAGGATATTGAATACGGCTATTACCACGGTTATACACTGTTTGACAAGAAGAATACTGAACCTCATTTCCCCTTCGGTTACGGTCTGTCTTATACATCATTCAGCCTTGAAAATACAAAAGCTGAGCTTGACGGCAATGAAATTGAAGTGAAAGTCACCGTTAAAAATACGGGCGATGCTGACGGTGATGAGGTTGTTCAGGTTTATGTGGGCAGTGAAAGAAAGGATGTTGACCGTCCCGTAAAGCTTCTTAAAGGCTTTAAGAGAATTTCCGTTGATGCCCATGACAGCAAGGAATCTGAAATTGAAATTGATCTTGAAGATATAAAATTCTACAATCCCGTAAAAGAAGAATGGGAGATTGACGACGAATACACGGTTTATGTGGGTACAGACAGCAGAAATGCCGTTTCTGTCGGCAAAATCAGGGTGAAGTGATGAAGAAAAGTCCCTATTCACCCGATGATTTTATGTCTTCCCTTTACGGAAAGCTGTGTGCAGACCCTTACAAAAATACTCAGTCAGCAGAAGATGTATATTCCGTAAGTGAAACAATAAAAAAACGGGCAGAAGATTTGTTCAGTCTCTCTGCCCTGAAAGACGATACCCCTCCTATGATGACAAAGGCAGGGGATTGCCTTGTTTATGAAGATTACACATTGCAGAAATACAGCCTTGACACCTGCGAAAGCCTGAAAACGGCTGTGTTTGTGCTCACTCCGAAGAACATAAAAGAGAATGCTCCTGCCGTGGTGGCTCTCTGCGGTCACGGTTACGGAGTAAGGCAGATTCTGAATATTTCAAAAAACGGGAAGAAAAAGCACATAAGATATTTTGACAATTATCAGAATAATTTTGCCGTGGAGCTTGTGAAAAAAGGGTGCATTGTTATAGCACCCGAGCTTTTCGGCTTCGGCGAAGCAAGGCTTGAAAAGGACCTTATCAAGCCATTTTACATAAGCTCCTGCGATGAACTGTCACATCATTTGTTGCCCTACGGCCTGACAACGGCTTCAATGCGTATCTTTCAGGCTCTCAGGTGCGTTGATGTGCTTTATGATATGGAAAATACAGATAAAAGCAGAATCGGGATTATGGGGATTTCGGGCGGCGGTCTGACGGCGCTCTATTCTGCAGTGCTTGATGAGAGAATAAAAAGAATCGTCATAAGCGGCTATGTCAATAAATTCCGTGACAGTATTCTGTCAATGTGGCACTGTCCCGATAACTATATTCCCGATATTATGAGAACGGGTGAAATATATGATTTTGCCGCATCTCTTGCACCGAGGGAATTGCTGATTGAATCGGGCAGAAAGGATAAGCTTTTCCCCATAAATGCAAGCCTTGAAGCCCATGAAAAAATAAAAAGCGTCTACGGTAAAGTAAACGCTTCGGATAAAATTATAATTGATGTTTTTGACGGCAAACACTCCGTCAGCGGTGAAAAATCATTTGATTTTTTAAGCAGATAGATTATACTGTTATTTCTGTTTTCAGGCTGTTATCTGAAGCTGTTCTCCAGAAGCCTCTTGCAACAACCTCTACTGTATATTTACCCTCTGCAACATCCTTTATTTCTGCAGTGATTGTTTCGGGCATATTGTAAAGGTAATAGTGTGACCAGACGGAAACCTGCTTTGCGATATTGCCTTTTTCGTTTTTCAGTCTGATTATGTAGTCATTGACCCTCTCTTCACCCTTCGCCTGAGAGAAAACAACCTTTACGCCGTCTTCTGTCTTTTCAGCTGTGATAAATGCGTTATCATCAAAATGAGTGGGCTTTTCGGATCCTGCTCTTCTTTCTGTATAGATGAATGATGAGGGGTCTGAGGGAGTGTCAATTCTCCATGCATCACGGAAGAAATTCTCTGTAAGAATATCAACGGGATATACTCTGACACGGTTGTTTTCGTCTGTTTCAACAATAAGATACTGTGCGCAAAGCTCCTTGTCTGAGGGGATTGTGCCGCCGATTTTACCGAATTCATCCATTTCAAAATAGCTCAGTGAACCTGTGCCGAAGGATGTGAAATATTCCTGATGCACACTTCTGGGGTCATTTATCGGACAATGTGAATGACCCGAGAAGGTTATGAGCTGAGGATAGTTTGAAAGAATCTCATAAAGCTCGTCTTCACCCCAGTAGATACTGCCGTAAACTGTGTCTGTGACATGGGGATGCTGGAAGAAGAAAACGGGCTTTTCAAGTGAATCTGCTGCAGCCTCTTTAAGAGCATCTGACACAAATTCCTGCTCGGCATCATAGAAATGACATCCGTTTGTACAGGATGCACCCACAAGATGGAAACCGTTTATAACCTTGTGTGAATAGTAGTGCATACCGAAAATTCTCTGAAGCTTTTCCTTTGCGGCTTCTTCGCCCTCACCGTGATATTCGTGACTTGCCATAAAGAGTGTCACATCTGTTTCGGGCTTTAATTTTTCGTCAAGCACTTCCTTGAAATTGAGCATTTCCTGCTCTCTGCCGCTGTTTGCAAAGTCACCGACTGCAACAAAAGCATCGATTTTCTTATATTCTGAATTTTCAGCGTAATTGTATGCAAAATCAAGACCCTTGCGGAGTCTTGCAAGCTCAACGCAGTCTTTATTCTCTTTGACATGAATGTCACTCATGACAATCATTCGGAATTTTGGAATGAATACTGACATTTATATGCGACCTCTCATTTTATTTTTTATCTTTAGCTAATTTTCTTTCCTCAGATTTTACTCTTCGTTCAAGCTTTTTTATATCTTCTTCAGGAGGTAGTTTTTCAGGTTCAATTCCTCTGCCTTGCAACATCTGACGAACACTTGCATTATTATAAACATGTTCAGATGTTATTGCAGATTCACCCTGAAGGTCTTTTGTTTCAACGTTAAGATTAGTCATTTCTGTTGCAAGATTTTTTGCGGCTATAGTTACAGGCGGAAGGAAATCAGCAAGCGGTCCGTTTTTTATGCCGTATAAATCTTTCATTTCCTGAGTTGTTTTTCCGCCAAATAATGCAGTATCACCCTTTGAACGGATTCTTGCAAAGCCGTTATCATCCACGCCTCGTTCATAAATATTCTGAGATAATCTTTTTTCGCTTGTTTTCAGCTGTTCTCTTAATTGCAATCTGTTCAGGTCATTCAATCGCTGTTCAATCAACTCAGCTTTTCTTGTTTGCAATGCAAAGTAACTCTGAGCAAAAGCAATCGGTTCTTTTTTGGGATCTCCGTTCTGAGCAATCAGATAACATGCGTAACGTGTTAAAATAATATCTTCAACAGCTTTTTGTGCAACGCCTGCCTGCACCATTTTGTTGACATCAACAAAATGGTGTAAAACCTCAACATTGCTTTGTTCGCATGATATTTTTGCTTTGGAGATTACATTGCAGAAATTTCTCCATTCTGTATAACCGAGAACATACTGTAATTCTCTTGCATACCAATATTCAATGCCGTCTTCTGAGATATGAATTATATTATCAAATGTATCTTTTAATTTAACAATAAGTTTCTTTTCCATTTTTATCACACAAAATTAATTCTCAACAAAATACTTATTATACCAGAGAATAAATGAATAAACCGACCAGATTCTTTTCATATTCTTCTCTTTGTCATTCTTATGATTATCGAGAAGAGTCATGATATAGTCTGTATCAAAGAACATTTCAGCTGTTTCGCTTGTGAATGCTTCCTTGACCATATTGTAGAATTTGTCTCTCTTGAGCCAGTCGTTAAGGGGTGTGAGGAAGCCTGTTTTAGGCATACTTGCTGTCTTTTCGGGCACCTGACTGAGAGCTGCACCGCGGAGGGCTATCTTTGTCTGCTCTTTTGAAACCCTGTATCTTGTGGGGATTGAAAGTGCAACCTTAAGCATCTCTTTATCAAGGAAAGGAACACGAAGCTCAAGTGAATTTGCCATTGACATTCTGTCTGCTTTTACAAGGATATCCTGAACAAGCCATGTCTGCATGTCAACATACTGCATTCTTGTTACATCGTCAACATTTTTGCACATTTCAAAATAGGGCTTTGTGAATGCGGCAGGATTTTCTGCAGGAATATCGGGGTCAAGAACCTTGTCTCTCTCATCATGATTGAAAACATAGTTATTTCTTACAAAATTCTCTTCAATACCCTCAGCACCGCGCATAAGGAAGCGTCTGCCGTGGAAACGGGGAAGATTCTTTGCAACACCTGCAGCAGCCTTACGAAGACCTAAGGGCAGCTTCTGATAATTTTCAAAATTGAGGGGGTCTTTATAATAATGATAACCGCCGAAAAGCTCGTCTGCACCCTCACCCGAAAGCACAACCTTAACCTGCTCACTTGCGAGCTTAGTAAGGAAGTAAAGCGCAATAGCAGAGGGGTTGGGAAGAGGCTCGTCCATATAATACTGCACAGTGGGAGCAGCCTCAAAGAATTCGTCTGCAGAAATCTTCTTGATATAGTTGTCAACACCTGCAGTTTTTGCAAATTCCTGAGCGTATTTAAGTTCCGAATACTTCTCTTCTTCATAACCGACAGAGAAAGTACGGACCTTATTGTTTCTTGACATTTCCTTTACGACATAGCTTGAGTCAACACCGCTTGAAAGGAAACAGCCGACTTCAACGTCTGCAATGCCGTGAACGGTTGTGGAGTCACGGAATGTCTCGGCAATAATCTTTTCCCATTCCTCGAGATTCTTGCTCTCGTCGATGTTGTATTCCATCTCGTAATACTTGCCCTGAGTCATTTCACCGTTCTGCCACTCAAAATATGAAGCAGGAGCAAGCTTATATACATTTTTGAAAAGTGTTTCATTTGAGGGAATATACTCAAAGCACAGATATTCGGGGATTCTGTCACGGTTAAGCTCCTTTTCAAACTTAGGATTTGAAAGGAATGACTTTATCTCTGAGCCGAACATGAATGTGCCGTTTTTGATATAGTAGAAGAAAGGCTTGATGCCGAAAATATCCCTTGCACCGAAAAGCTTCTTCTCGACCTTATCCCAGATAACAAACACGAACATACCGCGGAGCTTGGGAAGCAGATCCTTGCCGTATTCCTCATAGCCGTGAATAAGCACTTCCGAGTCTGTATGTGTATAGAACTTATGCCCCTTTGCGAGAAGGTCTTCACGAAGGGGCTTGAAATTGTAAATTTCACCGTTGAAAACAAGCACCTTTGACTTGTCTTCATTATAAATAGGCTGACTTCCGCCCTCAAGGTCAATGATACTCAGTCTTCTGAAGCCGAGTGACACATCATCGTCCACATAATAATCGTCCATATCGGGGCCACGGTGGACAATTCTGTCTGCCATTGCCCTTACGGTTTTATTGTTGTAATCTGCATCTGCAGTTTCATTGAGAAAGCCTACAAATCCGCACATTTTATTTCATCCTTTCACCCTTTTACCGCAAAGTTCAATACTGCGCCTTGCCAATACTTCAAGGGAATCAACGATATCGTTTCTGTTTAAATCAAAATCTTTATTTATAACAGACAGCTCCGTACAGCCTAATGCCACAGCATCACAGCCGTCTGCTTTCATATTGCCGATTATCTTAAGAAATTCGGTTATGTTAATTTCTTTTCCCGCTTTGACCTGATTATAGATTATGTTCATAAGTGACTGCTCGTCCTGAAGTGACGGTACAGCCCATTCAATGCCGTGTTTTTCGCACATTCTCTGATATGAGCCTGCCGAAACGGTGCCCTTTGTTGCAAGAATGCCGAGCTTTTTCACACCCATTCTTTCCTTTGCATAAACAACGGTTTCTTCGATAATGTTGAGCATGGGAATAGTAATATTATTCTGAATCTGCTCATAGAAGAAGTGTGCCGTATTGCAGGGCATGACGACATAATCCGCTCCTGCTGACTGAAGCTTTTCAGCGTCTTCAATCATCATGGGAAGTGGATTCGGTTTACTTGCATCGAGTATAAAATCAGTTCTGTCGGGTATGGCGGCGTGGTTGAGGACTATCATCGAAATGTGGTCCTGATCCTTCTGTGCTTCGGTCATTTTCACAATCATATCCATGAAATAGACCGTTGCGAGAGGCCCCAGACCGCCTAAAATACCGAGTGTTTTTTCACTCATTACTGTGTCACCTTATTCTTGAGTTCAGCTTTTTCCTGTTTTTCAACTTTCAGATATTTTCTGTACTGATTGATGTATGCCGCAAAGACATAGAATGCTCTCTTCGGACTCATATCGGGCTTGTAGAAAAGAGGATAGCTGACCTTTCCTGAGAACCAGAGCTTTCTTACCTTTTTGCGAAGCTCCTTATTTTTGAGATATCTCATAATAATTCCGTAAGGCACAACGGTGAAAAGATTTTCTCTGTCCGCAACGGTGTATTCAAGCTCCTTACCGTAGATAAGGTCATCAACAATCCATTTTACGGTGTTGAAGCCGCTGCCTGTTACATAGAAATTGCTTCTGCCGAGTCTTACATTTATTTCAAAGAAATTGTATGTTCCGTTTCTTTCGTCATACTTGATATCGAAGTTTGCAAAGCCCTTGTAGCCGATATCTTCAAGGAATCTTGTTGCAGCCTCAACAATGCCGTTTTTGTCAACCTCATTGATGATTGCAACGGGGTTTCCGATTGCAGAAGGTGTATGGTCTTCGAGAAGACAATGACCGAGTGCGGCAAATTTGACCTTTGAATTACGGTCACAGTAGCAGGTGAGAACTCTCATATTTGAGTCGTCACCGGGGATGCAGTCCTGAATGAGGAATTTATAGTCATAGCTTGAGGTTTCAAGGTTTCTGAGCATTTCACGGAGGTCTGCTTCGTTATAGAAACGGAAAACCTTCTTCTTGCCGGGGAATTCGGCATAGTGATAAAGTGCTGAGTTAGCAGTCTTTGCAATAACGGGGTACGGAAAATCAAAATCAAGAGTGTTTTCTTCACCGCAGTTATATACAAATGTCTTAGGATGGTCAATACTGAGTCTGTCACAGATTTCATAGAACTTGTCCTTGAGAACAATTTCATCCATAAGCTCCTTATCGATGTAAGGAATAATATAGTATTCGCCGAGAACATCCTTATTGTCAACAAAGTTACGGACATAGAAGTCACCGCAGCCCATAAGGATGAGCTTCTTCTTACCCTTGAACTCCTTGCCGATTTCAACAAGCTTTTCAACAAGATATGCTTCATCGTCAAGACCGGGGATAACTCTGTTTTCAACGAGTTTGCTTTCTGAAATAATTCTTGCTCTTCTCTGACTTATAACAAGTGATTTTATACCGTACTCCTCATGAAAAGTTCTCACAAGGCTGTAGCATGTGATATCAGCACCGAGGATGACGGGCATAAATTCTCTTTCATTGAGCTTCATATCAAAACTTCCTTTAAAATACAAAAAATCATTACATTTTATTGTACCATATTTTTTCTGTATGTCAATCACTTAGTATTGATAAAATATTTATTTTTTCTATTTACTTTTTAATTATTTTGATTTATACTATAAAATTATAGTGGATAAATATGCACTCGCAAACAATAATTTGTAGGTCTGTTGCCCTACAAATTATTGAATGATGAATGCCTGACGGCAAATGATGGATTGCTACGCAAAATGATGGATGACCTGCGGTCAAATGATGCGTTTGCCTATGGCAAACATTGATGAAGGGCTCCGCCCTTACCCATTAAAAATTTAAGCCGCAAAGCGGCTTCCGAAATTTTTGCCGAAGGCAAAACCATCATTTTTGTGAAACAAAACCATCATATTCGCCCTTGGCGAATTCATCATATTTTTCCGCAGGAAAAATGCATCATTCAGAATTTATTCATCCCAAAAACAAAGGAGAAAAAGATATATGGATTACAATGCATTAAGCGAGCTTTTGTTCCCTGAAATAACAAAAACTCCCGAAGATCTTGAAGCAATATACCCTCCCCGTAACCTTCCCGAGGGAGCAAGAGTAACAAGATTTGCACCCAGCCCCACAGGCTATCTTCACATAGGCGGTCTGTTCGGTGCTCTTACAGATGTTATGACATCAAGAGCAACAAAGGGTGTTGCATTTTTAAGAATTGAAGACACTGACAAAAAGCGTGAGATTGATGACGGTGTTTCGGCTATAATCAACGGTTTTGACGCTTTCGGCGTAGGCTTTGACGAGGGTGTCACAGGCTTCGGCACAGAAGAGGGCGCATACGGTCCCTACACTCAGAGCCAACGTGTTGAAATATACAAAACAGTGGCAAAATCCCTTGTCAGAAAGGGTCTTGCATACCCCTGCTTCTGTACAGCGGATGAGCTTTCAGCAATGCGTGAAAAGCAGGAAACAGAAAGCACTTCAATCTGGGGTTACTTCGGCAAATGGGCAAAATGCCGTGACCTTTCCTTTGATGAAATCAAGGCAAAGCTCGATGCGGGAATGCCCTATGTCCTTCGTTTCAGGGCAGACGGAAATGAAGAAAACAAGGTTGTTTTTGAAGATGTTATCAGAGGCAAGATTGAGATGCCCGAAAACATAATTGACGAGGTACTTCTCAAGTCAGACGGTGTGCCCACATACCATTTTGCACATGTATGCGACGACCATCTGATGAGAACAACTCATGTTATCCGCGGTGAAGAATGGATTTCTTCAGTGCCCAAGCACATCGCACTTTTCAAGGCTTGCGGATACAAAGTACCCAAGTTTGCACATACTCCTCAGGTTATGAAAATTGATGAGGATGACGGCACAAAGCGTAAGCTTTCAAAGAGAAAGGACCCCGAAGCAGCAGTCAGCTACTTCGTTGATAAGGGCTTCCCCAAGGAGAGTGTGCTCGAATATCTTGTCACACTTCTCAACTCAAATTTTGAGGACTGGAGAAGAGCAAATCCCAAGGCAGATATCTTTGAATTCCCCTTCAATCTCAAGAAAATGAGCTCCAGCGGTTGCCTTTTTGACCTTGTAAAGCTCACAGACATCAGCAAGAATGTTATCTCTGTCATGACTGCACAGCAGGTTTATGATTATGTTGAAAAATGGGCAAAGCAGTATGACGAGGAATTCTATAATATCCTTGCAAAAGACAGTGAATTCGCAAAGAATATTCTTAACATTGACCGTGAAAATCCCAAGCCCCGAAAGGATATTTCGCAGTGGTCACAGGTTAAGGATTATATCTCATATTTTTACGATGAGCTCTACACTCCCGACTACACAATGCCTGAAAATATATCATCAGAGGATGCAGAAGCAATCCTTACAAAATACATTGAAGTTTATGACGATGCAGACGACAAGGACACATGGTTCTCTAAAATCAAGGAGATGTGCGAGCCTCTCGGCTTCACTCCCAATGTAAAGGAATTCAAGAAAACTCCTGCAGACTTCAAGGGACATGTAGGCGACATTTCAACAGTTATTAGAATTGCCGTCACATCAAGAACAAACACTCCCGACCTTTATATGATTATGAAGCTTCTCGGCAAGGAAAAGGTTGCAGAGAGACTTAACAGAACAATCGAAAACATTTAATTCCGAAAGGACGCAAATACAATGGAAGAAAACAACAGACCATCAAATTTCATACACGACATAATTGACTACGAGCTTCGTGAGGGCATCAACACAAGAGTGCAGACACGTTTCCCTCCCGAGCCCAACGGTTACCTTCATATAGGTCATGCAAAGGCTATCTGCATCGATTTCTCAACTGCTGAGAAGTACGGCGGCATATGCAATCTCCGTCTTGATGACTCTAACCCCTCAAAGGAAGACACAGAATACATCGATGCAATCAAGGAAGACATCGAATGGCTCGGCTACAAGTGGGCAAATGTCTACTATGCATCCGACTACTTTGACTTTGTTTATGAGTGCGCAATCAAGCTCATAAAGAAGGGCAAGGCTTACGTCTGCGACCTTACTGCTGAGGAAATGAGAGAGTACAGAGGTACACTCACAGAGCCCGGCAAAAACAGCCCCTACCGTGATAGAAGTGTTGAAGAAAACCTTGACCTTTTTGAAAGAATGAAGAACGGCGAATTCCCCGAGGGAAGCCATGTTCTCCGTGCTAAAATCGATATGGCGTCACCCAACATCGTTATGCGTGACCCCGTAATTTACAGAATCATGTATGTCAACCACCACCAGACAGGTGACAAGTGGTGTATTTATCCTATGTACGATTTCGTACATCCCCTTTCAGATGCAAGAGAAGAAGTAACATATTCTCTCTGCACGCTTGAATTTGAAAACAACAGAGCTGTCTATGACTGGTTTGTAAAGGAAATCGGCTTTGCAGAGCCTCCCCGTCAGATTGAGTTTGCAAGACTCAATCTCAACTACTGTCTCACAAGTAAGAGAAAGTGCATGAAGCTCGTAACATCGGGCATCGTTAACGGCTGGGATGACCCCAGAATGGCTACACTCTGCGGTATGAGAAGACGCGGCTATCCTGCTCAGGCTATCCGTGATTTCGTTGACAAAATCGGTGTTTCAAAGGCAAACAGCGTTGTTGATTACGGTCTTCTTGAGTCATGTGTAAGAGACTGTCTCAATGCATCTGCTCCCAGAGCTATGGCAGTTCTTGAGCCCCTTAAGGTTGTTATCGACAACATGCCTGACGATTTCTCAGACACACTCGAAACAGATATTCACCCCGACCATCCCGAAATGGGCAAGAGAGAGGTTACCTTCGGCAAGGAGCTTTTCATCGAAAAGAGCGACTTTATGATTGAGCCTCCCAAGAAATATTTCAGACTTTTCCCCGGCAACGAAGTGCGTCTTAAGGGTGCATATTTCGTAAAATGCGTCGGCTACGATACCGATGAAAACGGCGAAGTTACATGTGTTCACTGCACCTACGACCCTGAGTCAAGAGGCGGTAATTCACCTGACGGCAGAAAGGTCAGGGGCACAATTCACTGGGTAAATGCAGCTGACTGCAAGAAGGCTGAAGTTCGTCTTTATGACAGACTTTTCAATGTTCCCAACCCCAGTGACGAATCAAACGGCGACTTCACAAACAACCTGAATCCCGATTCTCTTATCATTTCAGAATGTCTCCTTGAAGGCGGTCTCAATGACCTCAAAGCAGGCGACACATTCCAGTTCATGCGTCAGGGATATTTCTGTGTTGACAAGGATTCATCCGATGAAAAGATAGTTCTCAACAGAACTGTTCAGCTCAATTCTTCATGGAAGTGATAGTATGAAGTATATTTATAAAATCACCAACACACTGGCTGTGCTTTCGCTCATACCCGTCCTTCTTTTCCTGCCTATGTTCAGATTCATTGCAGTGGTTGACACATCGGGCGGCAGCGGAAGCAACCCTCTTATGGGTGTTGTAGGAAGCCTTATCGGTGGTATTTTCGACATAAATGCCATAATCGAAAAGGCAACAGGTATTAATATCGAAAACCTGCCCGAATTCTACACAATCCCGGAAGCATACAACATGTTTCTGGGTGAAGGTGCAAACGAATCCCTGAAAAATTTTGATTTTTCTCTTTTCCCCGAAACTGCAATCAATTATTTCACAGCAGCAGGTGTGCTTTTTGCTGCGGCACTCCTCTTTGCCGTGCTTGCGTTGGTATTCGGAATTTTTACAAAGAAAAGGCTTCTCACAGCTTCATTTTCAGCACTCGGCTTCATTTCCACCTTTACAGCAGGCAAATGCTTTTCATACATTGCAGAGCAGTTTGTTTCGGGTAAAATTTCCGTTGTGGAAATCCTTTCAAAGGTTGAAGCATTGGCAAGCTATGAGAAATATCTTGATATGCTCAACTTCGATATAAGGATTTTTGAGCTCAGCTCAGCTTACACAATGATGCTTGTGATTTTCGGAGCAATCATTCTTCTCAACATCGGTTTCAGACTTTATGACAGTGTTGCAGATGTGTAAAATGCATTTTTTGCAGTAAAACCCCGTTAATATAGTGCTTTATTTTAAATTATTTCATAAAAATCTATTGCATTATTTTTATTTATATTATATAATACAAGGGTAAATAACATAAGGAGGCAAACTTATGAATAATAAAATCTCAAGGAAGGTAATTTCCTGCATTCTTGCAGTGGTAATGCTCTTCAGCATCACAGCAACTGCATTTGCCGCAGAAGACAAATATAACGGCAACCCCGTTATCGTTATCAACGGCATTGACAACAATCCCCTTTACGCAAATCCTAACTCAATCAATGCAAATCAGATATTCCCCCCTGCCGACCTTACAGTTTACGGTCTCCTGGGTGAAATGTTTGTAAGCGGCATTGTTGCACTTGCATCAAATGACTACAATCAGGTCATGAATTTCTTTGTCGGCTCACAGCTTTTCGATATCATCCAGAAAATCGAGCTTAATCCCGACGGAACTTCAAAGAGCGAAAACATCGGACCCATCAAGTATGAACATTCTCTTGCTTACTACTACACAGATGTTGAACGCTATGAGAAGATTGCAGGCAACATCGGTCTGGGCCTCTGTGACAGAATCGGCATGGACAATGTTTATGTTTTCACTTATGACTGGAGAATTGACCCCGTTGAAAACGCTGAGGACCTTGACGAGTTCATTCAGACTGTAAAAGCCAACTCACGCAAGGACAAGGTTTCAATCATCTCTGAAGGCTTCGGCTCAACAGTTGCAACAGCTTACCTCGGTGAATGCTACGAAAACGCAACATCAGATGTTGACAACTTTGTTACAGTAAACTCAGCTGCTATGGGTACATCACTTATCGGTGACATCTTCACAGGCAGACTTATGCGTCAGTACAACGAGCTTCAGAATGCAACAAGCGCACTTATCCGTTTCACAAATGACTTCTCAGACAACCCCGTAACATGGTTCCCCACATGGCTTGTAAACTATATCCTTAACAAGAACTGGGAAACACAGAGCTTTGTTGCTGACTGTATCACAATGATGGGTCACATCACAGATCCTCTTTATGACAACTACCTGAGAGAAATGCTCAAGAGCTTCACAGGTCTCTGGGCAATGGTTCCCGTTGAATATTATGAAGAAGCAATGGACTTCATGTTCATGGAAGATGACTCAACAGCAGGCGATTACAACAGCGATTTCCAGGAAAGAGTTCAGCTTTACAAGAACTATCAGGAAAGTGCTGCTGACATCCTCAACAAGGCTAAGTCAGAAGGTATCAATGTAAACATCGTTTCTTCATGGGATCTTCAGCTTATCCCCATCGGCGACAACAAGGCATCAGACGAAGAACTTTTCGGTCTTTCAGCACAGAGTGACGGTCTTATTGATACATACTACTCAAGCTTCGGCGGTTACACAATTCCTCTTAACGATGTTGGCGCTGCAGCTGCTAACAAGACTCAGAGAAACACAGAAGGCGAATGTGAGAATCATGACCACATGTACGGTGTTTATGACAAGCTCAATCCCGAAGGAAGCCTCGGTGCAATCTGTAACTACATTGACGCTTCAACATGTGCTCTTCCCGACAATACATGGTTCATCAGAAACATGAAGCACGGCACATTTGACACAAAGAGCAACTCAATGGACTTCCTTACATACCTTGCAACAGCAGAAAAGACATTCGATGTATTCTCAGCTGACGGTAAGTACCAGCAGTTTATGTACTACAACAGATATCTCAACCCCGGATATCTTCAGATTCCTGATTATGATGATGATCCCGGACTGTTCATGCTCGGTGATGTAAACCTTGACAAGAAGATTACAGCAGCCGATGCAAGACTTGCTCTCCGTATCTCAGCAAGACTTGAGAATTATCCTGCAGTTGAAAGTGTTGTATTCATGAATGCAGATGTTAACGGTGACGGTGTCATCACAGCAGCTGATGCACGAATCATTCTCAGAGTTTCAGCAGGTATTTCAGAGTTCAGCGATTTCAGAGACACATCTGACTTCTATGACAAGGAATACATGGGCTAAATAAAACAATCAATCCTCTGTATCAACGATACAGAGGATTTTTTTTGCCATTTATAACAGATATATATCAACGGCCACCGCAGGAAAAACCGTACGGTGACCGCTTTTATTTACACATCAGGCTGAGTCATTTACTCAGCAGCAACCGCAGCTGTTTGAACAACCGCAACCGCTGTTATTTGCTGATGAATAACCGTAATCATTGCCGCCGCAGAAAAGCACAAGGATAACAAGGATGATTATCCATGAACAATTGTTATTGCAAAGAAAGTTCATTGTCTTACCTCCCTTCCTGTGTGTTACACTTCATTCTATGCAGCAGCAGGGACAAGTGTGAAACCGGAAATTATAGATCGGTGAAAATTACTGTTTGCAATTGACATACTTTTCTGAAAAATGATATGATAAAGTTGTAACGCAAGGTCATTTTCTGCGTCATAGTTATGAAAGGGGGCGGCAGAGTGGAGGATTTTGAGAAAATCTATAAAGCAAATTCAAAAAAAGTATACTGTTATCTTCTATCCCTGTGCCGCAACGAATTCCTTGCACAGGAGCTGACAAGCGAAACATTCTGCAAAGCAATTATGAAAATAAATTCATTCCGTGGCGACTGTGATATTTCCGTATGGCTGTGTCAGATTGCGAAAAATCTTTATTATTCCCATTGCCGCAAAGAGAAAAAGCACGACAAAGCTTTCCCTGAAACCGAAAAAGATTTTGTGCTGACAATCGATGATAAAGAACAGACAAAGGAAATCATGATGCATCTCCATTCACTTGATGAGCCTTATAAAGAGGTCTTTATGCTTCATGTTTTTGCCGAAATTGAGCTCAAAGAAATCAGCAGACTTTTTGATAAATCCGAAAGCTGGGCAAGAGTGACATTTTACAGGGCAAAGGAACAGATAGTCAGAAAACTCAGGGAGGGAAATGAACAATGAATGATAACTGTGAGCTTTTCAGGGACCTTTATGACCTTTATAAAGACGGTATCTGCAGTAAGGATTCAGAAGAATTTATTGAAGGACATCTGAATGAATGCGAAGAATGCAGAAAACTCATTCATGCAAAAAGAGATAATGTTCCCGTTGTCAGCAAAGAAAAAATTGTTCTGAAAAAGATAAAAAAAAGAATTTCATCAAAAGTGGCAGCAATTATCTGCTTTGTCCTTGCTGTGGCTGCTCTTCCGGTTTTTTATATCGGTTTTTTCATGCCGGATGTTTTTATGCCGCCGTGCATTATCGTAAACCCGCAGGTTTCCGTAATGTCCTCAGCAGACCACCTTTCGGATGACGATACAGAAACAATCATTAAAGAACTGAAAAAGACAATGCGGACTAATGACCATTTTGACGGCTCGGTATTAAATGAAATAAAACTTTACACATCGTTCATGGAAATGAAGTCCCACAACACTTTCCCCTACAAAGAATACAAGGGAGTTGCATTTGAAGAAGAAATCATGCTTGAATGCAAGGTGCATTATTATATGGGGTACGGCGCCCGGCTGAACAAAACCAAGACCATGCTTTTCGGTGCTGCCTTGCTTGACGGTGAGTGGATTGTAATTCCCCTCGAAATTCATTTCTGACGGAGGGTGATGATTTGAAAAACTTAAGCTGTGATATGATTTCAGACCTTCTGCCGTTATATGCTGACGGAAAATGCAGTGAATACACAAAAAACTGCATCATACATCACACAGGCAGTTGCGATGAATGCAGAAATACACTTTCTGAAATGAATGCAAATATAGTTGCGAACTCAGATGCACCAAATCTGTCAGATGCACGGAAGATAGACGACATGATAATGACGGGATTTATGAAGAGATTTCTTTTTATTGCCTGTACTGTCATGCTTGAAATCAACATAATAGTCGGAATTCTTTTCGGTATGCTGTCAAACGGAAGTATGATGCTTGTATTCGGCATCTTTTGTTACAATTCAATTACGTTGTGCGTAACCATGTATTATTCGTTTGCAAGTAAATATAAGGTTCTTTTTATTCTGGCTGCATTGATTGCGATTCATATTATTGTTCCGCTGTGTTTCGGAATTCTGAATAAGAATTACTTTTTCAGTCCTTATGCTTTATGTTTTGCCCCGCCTGTTCTCGGCACCATAGCAGGAAAAATTGCAAAAAGATAAAGAAAAACAGAGAGTCAGACGGCTCTCTGTTTTGTGTTTTTAAGATAAATCAGAATTTGTCGGGATAATGCACAATGTAAAATGCATAATGCACAATTATATAATCCAAGCCCGTAGGGCTTCCGAAACAATTTGCCGAAGGCAAATTATATCACATTTGCGAAGCAAATATATCACATCCGTCACAGACGGATATATCACATTTTCCGCAGAAAAATATATCACTACAGTAATTTATCGCTCAGCGATAAATTACTGTTTAAGCTCAACGCCGATTTCCTTGAGTGATGCAAGGATGCTGTCGATATGTGCCTGAATTTCATCCATAGCAAGTGTTCTGTCGGGAGCTGAGAATGAAAGTCTTACTGTCATACTCTTTGTAGTGCCGTCATCGAACATATCAATAACCTTTGCAGAAGTGAGCTCAGGAATGTTCTTGCTTTCCCATGCTGCCTTTATGTCTGCATACTTCTTATCAGCAATGACAAGTGAAAGGTCGTAATCGATTGCGGGGAACTTTGAGGGGTCTGCATACTTTGCATCTGCAACTGCAATTGCAAAGAACTTATCAAGGTCGATTTCTGCACAGACAACAGCAGCATTCTTATCGAGCTTCTGGTTGTTCATGGGGTGAAGTGTGAACATTTCACCGAGTTTTTCACCGCCCCAGCTGATTTCTGCTGTGTTCTTGGGATGCTGATATGCATGGGCAACTGTTACAGCCTTTGTGAAGTCTGCGTCGTCATGCTTGATGTCACGGAAGATAAACTTGAGCATATTGAGCATCTTGAAATAAAGGTCTTTTTCTGTGCCGACTTTATCGTAAAGAACAACACCGAGTCTTCTTCTTTCGTTACAGTAGCCGTTTTCGAGGTAGCCGTCAACAACTCGTCCGCACTCAAAAATGCCGAATGTGGGAGCAAATGACTTATTCTCATAAGCGATTGTGAGAAGAGTGGGAATCATTGAATTTCTGATTGTGCCGTTTTCGGGAGTGGGAATGTTGAGAATTGTGCAGTTTTCTTCAACATCAATACCCAGCTTCTTATACTTCTTACCGTCACACCAGATATATGAATGAACCTCATGAAGCTTGAATTTATTTACAAGAAGGTCCTTGATAAGAGCATCTTCACTCTTTACAGCCTCAGCTCTTACAGGCTTGAGTGCACTGAGAGTTGTCTTGATTTCAAAGTTATCATAACCGAAAATTCTTGTGATTTCTTCGATAAGGTCAGCCTTGATTGTAACATCCTTTGTGCTTCTCCATGAGGGTACAATAACCTTGAAGCCGTCATTTTCAGCAGTTACCTTGAAGCCGAGAGAAACAAGAGTTTCTTCAATCTGTTCATTGCTGAATGAAATACCTGTGTATCTGTCAACATACTTCTTATCGATGAAAAGCTCGATTTCAGGGTACTTCTTAACGTACTTATCAGCAAGCTTTGAAACAACAACTGCACCGTCATCGATATCCTTGAGAAGCTTTACAAAACGGCGGATAGCTGTAACTGTCATTTCGGGGTCAAGGATTTTTTCATATCTTGCAGAAGCATCTGTACGAAGACCCATTCTTGATGATGTCTTTCTTACGCATACACCGTCGAAGTTAGCTGATTCAAGGACAACTGAGTCTGTATCACCGACGATTTCAGAGTCAAGACCGCCCATGATACCTGCAACTGCAACGGGCTCATCATTGTTGAGAATAAGAAGTGTATTTTCGCCAGTATCTCTCTCAACACCGTCAAGTGTTGTGAATTTACCGCCGTTTTCAGCCATGCCGATGCCGATCGACTGCACCTTTTTGCCGTCAAATGCGTGCATGGGCTGACCCATTTCAAGCATAAGGTAGTTTGTAAGGTCAGCAAGAAGATTGATGCCTCTCATTCCGCAGTAGAAAAGTCTGATTCTCATTGCAACGGGGCTGACTGTCTTCTTTATGTTGTTTATACGGAGTGCAGAATATCTGTAAACTGCATCACTCTTTACTTCAACGGGGATTTCTTCACCGTCATATTCACATTCATCAATTGCAAGAGCCCTGAGAGGTCTCTTTGTGATAGCAGAGAATTCTCTTGCGATACCGTAATGACCCCAGAGGTCAGGACGGTTTGTAAGTGACTTGTTGTCAACCTCAAAGATGATATCCTTTACGGGATAGATGTCACAGATGTCAGTGCCGAGTGCAACATCCTCGAAGATTTCCATAAGACCTGAATGGTCGTCACTGATGCCGAGCTCTGATTCCGAACAGCACATACCTGCTGATTCATAGCCTGCAACTACAGCATTCTTGATTTCGCCGCCGCATACTCTGCCGCCTGCCATAGCAACGGGCACAACCATACCCTCTCTTACATTGGGGGCACCGCAGACGATGTCAAGAACCTTTTCGCCTACATCAACCTTGAGAAGATGAAGCTTCTTTGAGTTGGGGTGATTTTCGATTGAAATAATCTTACCTGCAACAACCTTTTCGAGGTCATTGCCCTTGTAATAAATATCTTCTACTTCAGCGGTGGAAAGAGTAAAACGGTGAATGAGTTCCTCAATATTAAGACCGCTTAAATCAACAAATTCGTTGATCCAGTTCATTGATACAAACATTGTTCTCTCTCCTCCTTACTTACCTATAAACTGTGAAAGTGATTTGAGGTTACCCGAATTGAGAATACGGATATCCTTGATGCCGTACTTCATCATTGCAAGTCTTGTAAGACCGAGACCGAATGCGAAGCCTGTGTATTTTTCTGTGTCAATTCCGCCGTAATTGAGAACATTGGGATGAATCATACCGCAGGGGCAAAGCTCAAGCCAGCCTGAATGCTTACATGTGGGACAGCCTTCGCCGCCGCAGACAAGACACTGAATGTCAAGCTCGAAACCGGGTTCAACGAAGGGGAAAAAGCCGGGACGGAGTCTTACTGTAACATCCTGACCGAATACTTCTGAAAGCATAGTCTTCATGAAGTAGATAAGGTTTGAGATTGAGATATCTTCATCAATCATGATACCTTCCATCTGGAAGAATGTGTTTTCATGGCTTGCGTCAGTTGATTCATTTCTGAAGCATCTGCCGGGGAAAATTGCACGAAGAGGTGCACCGTACTTCTTCATGATTGAATTCTGTGCAGCTGATGTGTGAGTCTTGAGAAGCTGACCGCTTGAGAGATAGTAAGTATCCTGCATATCTCTTGCAGGGTGATGCTTGGGGATATTGAGAGCCTCGAAGCAGTTGAAGTCGTCAACGATTTCTGAGAAGTCTTCGATTGTGAATCCCATTGTACGGAAGATTTCTTCAACCTCTCTCTGAATAAGAGTGATGGGGTGATATGAACCCATTTCCATATCCATGGGAAGTGAAACGTCATAATCCTCTGCAGAATCAATAAGCTTCTGTTCTTCTTTCTTCACGATTTCAGCCTGAGCTTCAGCAAGCTTCTTTTCGATTTCCTGCTTTACTTCATTGACTGCCTGACCGAATGCCTTTTTTTCTTCATTGGGAACATTTTTGAGCTGGCCCATAAGACCTGCTACATGACCTTTTTTACCGCAGTATTCAACACGGAGAGCCTCGAGAGCTTCTGATGAATCTGCATTTGCAAGAGCTTCTTCAAACTTAATGAGAAGTTCTTTTGTCTCGTTCATTTATATCATCCTTTCATTGTTTACAATTCATAATGCACAATGCATAATGCATAATTATATAATTCAAGTCGCTTGCAACTTCCTTAATTACTCATTACTCACTATTTCATTGCTCATTAAATAAAAAACCGTCCCGCAATAACGGGACGGAAAATAACCGTGGTACCACCCGAATTCAGAAATTATAATAATCTCTGCACTCTTGTCCGCTTTAATGCAGCGGTTACATTCTGCTTAATCATTGTTTTCACAGAAAGCTCAGACGCTGAAATTCACACTTCACTGCTCCGAGGTCACTTACAGCCGATGATGACCACTCTCTGTCGGGTAGAATGAATGCTACTTACACGCCGTCAACGCATTTATACATATCACGAGTATTTTAACACAGCAAAAAAAATAAGTCAACAGCCAAAGTATAAAAAATTAACCGAAAAACACATTTCACATTTTTTGGGTGTTGTAAAAAATGAATATATATGTTATAATTGAATCAAATAATTGATTTTTACTTCTTTAGAAAGGACGATTACAATGAAAAACAGATTAATCGCTGCAATTCTTTCACTTGTTATGATTTTTTCATCTGCATCAATGCTTGTCAGTGCAGACAGCTTCATGCTCGGTGATGTTGACGGAAACGGAAAAATAACTGCAATGGACGCAAGAACAGTTCTCCGTGCTGCAGCAAAAATTGAAACTCTCCCCGAGAAATATGTTGTTGCTGCCGATGTCAACTTTGACGGCAAGGTCACAGCAATGGATGCAAGAATGATTCTCAGAGCATCCTCAAGAGTTGAGCCTCTTCCCGAAATGCCCACAGAGGATGTTTCAGAAACAGAAAAAACAACAATTGCCGAACCCACAACAGATGAAACAACCACTCTTCCTCCCGAAACAACAACGCAGGAGCCCGACACAGGTGTTGTTGTAACAGAATATCCCGAAGCTATCAGCGCATTCTTCAAGGGTGCATTCTATCTTAACGGCAGAATGGGCAATGACGGCGAAATAATGACTGTCAAAATGGCTACAAACAAGTCAGGCACAGAAATCGTTATGGAAAGCGGCAGCGGCACACTTTCTATCTATGCGACAAAGAGCTCATCATATCTTAAAGTCATCACAGCAGAGGGCAAGAAGTATTATGTTGAAATGACAAAGACCATGATGGAAAATTACGGTATAGATTTTGCAGAAGCTCTCGGCGATTTCTCATTCCTCGGAGTTGAAGAACCCGGAGACCCCGTTCTTACAAAGGAAGAATATGACGGTAAACTTTGCGATGTTTACACATTCGGCAAAGAAGACGGTTCCGTAATGGTATTCTATGCAGACGGTGAAGACATTCTTAAAATAGTTGTCCGTGAAAAAGGCGGAAAAGAATCAACAGCTATTTATGTTGACGAGCTTTCAGGCACAATCCCCAAGACAATGCTCACAATAAAGGGCTTTACAGCGACAAGCATACTTATGCTTCCCAACCTTCTTCCCGATTTTGCATCATAAAACAAAAACAAAAAACAAGCAGTTGCTTTCACAAGGAAGCAGCTGCTTTTTTTATATTCAGAACATTATAATATATACCGTCAGTGCAAGATGAAGCACAATAAAAACAGGCAGACCTATCATAAAATTCTTATGCTTTGTTTTATGACGGATAATCTGCATTGTGATGTACATTGCCGTTGCACCACCGAAAAAACCGAACAACATGAGTACTTTTTCAGGTATACGCCATTTCTTTGCAATTGATGCAACCTTGTCGTATACGGTAAGCATCACCGACACTACAGAAATAAGCACTATAAAAACCGTAAGATAAAGTTCAGTGTCCATATCAGTCTGCCTTTATGACTCTGTACTGCTCCTTTTTACGGGGCTTTGGTGCAGGGTCTTCGCATCCGTTACCCACAGCACATGCAATAAGGAATTTATAGTTTTCGGGGATATCAAGCTTCTGCTTCCACTTTATGCCCTCTTTTTCATTCAGAAGACCGCCGATGCTTGCAATAATAACAGAGCCGAGTCCCATTCCCTTTGCTGCAAGGGCAATATTTTCGACCATAATGCCTGCATCCATATGGCTGTCACCCTCAGCATAGATGAAGAAAACAGTGGGAGCATTCTGATAGAAGGGGTTTCTGTCCCAGTTTGTGTATGCGGGAGTATCCCAGCCGACAAGATTCTTGAAATCAACATTCATTTCGTCAAGCATTGCCTTGCTCTGTACAACACGCACATGGCAGGGCTGTCCGTTTCTTCCGCTGGGAGCCCACATTGCACATTCAAGAAGTGTTTCAAGCTGTTCATCGGTTATCTGCTCAGGTGTGTATTCCCTTATGGTCCTTCTTGTGAGAATATTATCAATAGTTTCGTTATGTATCAAAGTATTCATTCCTTTCGGAAAATCAGAATTTATCGGGATAATGCACAATGCAAAATGCATAATGCATAATTATATGTTTCTCATCGTAGGGACTGCCATTGGCAGTCCGTCGAAATACAAACAAATTTCGTAGGGCGGCTTGCCCTCAAGCCGCCGATTTGTCGAAGACAAATTGGAAATCTTTGATTTCCACTATCAGATAAATCTAAATATTGAGTTTATTGCAATAGAACGGTGTGCCACCGTTATTGCTCCATTACATTACGCAATCGGCGGGTTGAGGGCAACCCGCCCTACGAAGTTTGTTTTTATTTTATATGAATATTCGATGAAAGAGCATTTCATTGTGCATTGTGCATTATGAATTATGCATTAAACAGTTCGACAAATTACTGTTTA
>JAFUIY010000087.1 GCA_017473925.1 Clostridia bacterium
CGGTGAAGGTGGTTACGTCTTTTTGCTGTGTCATCCTTCGCCTTCGCTCTTTTTGAGCTGCATTTAATTTCTGTTTGTCAAGGGCGACGGATATTTTTTTGATTTTTTCTATTTTGGGGCTTGACTTTTAATAGTTAGTCTCTCTGTGTATTAATTATATCATACAATCGGACAAATTCATCACATAAATTTATTTTCGGAATTTTAAATAAATATCGTGAGTAATATTACTGCAAAATGCCAAAAAAAAGAACGGCAAGTACATGCCGTTCTGAATAAATTCCTATCAATTATGGGGAACAACTGTGTAGCCGTGCTTTTTGAGGAAATTCTCAATACGCATACCGGGATTAAGAAGCTCGCTGATTGACTTATCATTATTGAGTGTATCAATAAGAAGTGCAACATACTTTGACATGTCAACACTGTAGTACCAGTCACGGCTCTTGAGCTCTTCTGTCTGATAAATAAGGTTTGTTGTGAAAACACCGTCAATAAGACCGTCTGCATAAGCCTTATCAAATGCTTCAAGACCGTTACAGAAAAGACCGAATGCTGAACAGACAAAAATTCTCTTTGCCTTAAGATCTTTAAGCTTTGTTGCAACTTCAAGCATTGAATCACCTGAAGAAATCATATCGTCAACAACAATAACGTCTTTACCTTCAACATTATCACCAAGGAATTCATGAGCGATGATGGGGTTTCTGCCGTTAATAATAACGGAGTAATCTCTTCTCTTGTAGAACATACCAAGCTCAACACCAAGAACTGATGAATAGTAGATACATCTCTGAAGTCCGCCTTCATCAGGGGAGATTATCATGAGGTTATCTGTATCAATCTTAAAATCCTTGACATTTCTGACAAGTGCCTTGATCATCTGGTATGTAGTCTGGACATTTTCAAAGCCCTTGAGAGGAATAGCGTTCTGAACACGGGCGTCATGAGCATCAAAAGTGATGATATTGTCAACACCCATAAGCTCGCAAAGCTCCTGAAGTGCAAGAGCACAGTCAAGTGATTCACGGCTTGAACGCTTATGCTGTCTGCCTTCATAAAGCATAGGCATAATAACAGTGATTCTTTCAGCTTTACCTGCACATGCAGCAATAGCTCTCTTAAGATTGGAATAATGCTCATCGGGAGAAGTGGGAACTTCCTTACCGTAGCAATTGTATGTGACACCGTAATTGAAAACATCAACTACAAGATAAATGTCATAGCCTCTTACTGATTCATGAAGAACAGCTTTACCTTCACCTGTGCCGAATCTGTGGAAACGAACATCAAGGATATAGCTGTCTCTCTGGTAACCTGAAAAAGCAATACTTGTTTTGTGTTCACTTATCTGCTGGCGTCTCCAGTCAACAATATAATCGTCAACCTTCTTTGCAAGTGCTTCGCAACCGGGAAGAGCGATAATACCGAGAGGACCTACAGGAATAGTTGTAAGTTCTTGTGTTAAATCAGGCATCTGAAAAACCTCCAAAATCTTTATATATATATTTTACTTTTTTTTCACTTTTTTGCAATACCAAAATTGAATATTGTTGAATTTTCAACAAAATGTTTCAAATAAAAACAATATACATCATATATATTGTGTACATTGCCGAGGTATAAAAATTTACCACAAAATATTGTACACTTATAAAAAATTAAATACTCAAATTGATATTGACTTTTGTAAAATAATAGTATATAATAATTTGCGTTGTAAGCTGGTGTGGCGAAATCGGCAGACGCAAGGGACTTAAAATCCCTCGGTAGCAATACCGTACCGGTTCAAGTCCGGTCACCAGCACCAAAACCTGTAACTGTTTTTCGGTTACAGGTTTTTTGTTTTTCATTAATATAAAGTTGAATTAACAACTTAAATATGATAAGATAAAAACAGCTTTTACTGTAAGGATGATTTATTATGCAGATTATTCAGACAATCATTTCATATCTTGCTATAGCAGGCGCTTTTTTATCTTCACTGTTTTCATGGGGTGAACCTGTGTTTGTGCCATATACGAATAATTACACAATTCCTGACGATATTCCTGAGTACAGTGTTATTTCCACTGAGGAGAAAAACGACTGGACTGCACAATGGATATGGGACAAGGAAAATGCAGGAGAAAACAATGTGTGGATGTGCTTTAACAAAAAGATTATTATTAATGAAAAGCCTGAAACACTCATTGCAGATATTTCTGCAGATTCAAAATACTGGCTTTATATAAACGGAGAAACAGTTGTTTATGAGGGTAGCGTAAAGCGTGGTCCCGATAAAAACAGCGGTTATTATGACAGTATTGATATTGCACCGTTCCTCAAAGAGGGGGAAAATTCAATCTGTGCGTTGGTATGGTATTGGGATGCCGAAACAAGCTATTCCTATTGCAGCAGCGGTCAGGGCGGATTTATTTTTGAAGCATCAGATGAAAATATATCTGTAATTTCAGACAAAACATGGACAGTAAAAAGACACAGCGGCAACATTGACAGTGCTCTTTATCCTCCTAATTACAGACTTCCCGAATACAGCATATATTTTGACGCCAGAAAAGATATCGGTAACTGGCTTGATTCTGACTATGACTTTTCTTCCTGGGAAAATGCAACAGAATATGCTGTCGGCGGAGAAGGTGCATACGGTAAGCTATTTCCGAGAGGCATACCTTTTCTTAAGGATTACGGTCTCAAAGATTATGAGAACTCAGATGATTATGAGAATTATAACGTAACAAAGCTTTTCGGAGAAAAAATCACTGTGGATGTGCCCTATAATGCACAGCTTACGCCCTATCTTAAGGTTATTGCCCCTGAGGGTAAAAAGATACGAATTACAACAGAAAACACATTGATCGGTGCCGTTTCAACCACATATGTGACAAAAGAAGGGGAGCAGGAGTTTGAAACTCCCGGCTGGTTCAACGGTGAGCATATTACATATAAAATCCCCAAGGGAGTTACAGTTGTTTCACTTAAGTACCGTGAAACAGGTTATGACAGCTCATTCTGCGGTGATTTCAAATGCGACGATGAATTCCTAAATTCTCTGTGGCAGAAGTCCCTTCGCACTCTCTATGTTACAATGCGTGATAATTTCATGGATTGTCCTGACAGGGAAAGAGCACAGTGGTGGGGCGATGTTACAAGCGAAATGATTATGACAATATACTCAATGGACGCTGATTCGTATCTGCTGTATCAGAAGGGTGTCGAAGCAATGCTGTCACATATTGATGACACAAATGTACTTCAGACAGTTGTGCCCATAAGCGGTGATTATTTTGAGCTTCCCGTTCAGCAGCTCGCAGGAATAGTCGGTTTCCTTACATATTATGAATACACAGGTGACAAAGCTTTCCTTGAAAAGGTTTATGATGCTTCTGTTGATTACTTGAAGCTCTGGGAAATAGGCGAAAACAATCTTGTCGTTCATCGCAGCGGCTCATGGGACTGGCCTGACTGGGGCTCAAAGGCAGATATGACTGCTATAGAAAATGCATGGGTATATTATGCTCTTTCAGCAACAGAGGAAATGGCAGAAATTCTGGGCAGAAAAGAAGATATCTCTTTCTTTACAGAAAGAAAGGCAACTATTTCTGAAGGCTATAAGACACTCTGGACTGATGAAGGCTTTAAAAGTAACGATGTAAGTAAGCCTGATGACAGAGCAAATGCCCTTGCTGTATTATCGGGACTTGCAGACAAAAAACAGCTTGATATTATCAAAAATGTGCTCACAAACACAAAAAATTCAAGTCCTTATATGGAATACTATGTTCTTGAAGCCCTTTGTGAAATGGGTGAGTATGAAGCTGCAAAAGCAAGAATTAAAGACAGATATAAGGATATGATGGGTGAGGACTACTCGACTCTCTGGGAATTCTGGGATTCATGGAGAGGTACAAAAAATCATGCATGGAGCGGAGGACCTCTTGTAATTATGAGCAAGCATTTTGCAGGCATAACACCCGTTGAAGCAGGCTACGAAAAGGTCAGAATAGCCCCGGAATATACTCTGTCTGACAGTATGAGCTGTACTGTTCCGAGCGTAAAAGGGTTAATAACTCTGAATTATAAAATGAATGACGGTAAATATATAATTAATATCACTTTACCTGAAGATATTCAGGCTGAAATTAACATTCCCGACAATGCCGAGGTATATATCAATTCTGATATATACTACAAAGACAGTCAGTATGTTAATAGTGATGCAATCGATAATACAGTCATTATTAACACTGTTTCATCAAAATAAGGAGGAGACAAAATGGATAAGCTGTATCTCAGAGGAATGGCAGGGCAGTTATGGTATAACTTTACAGAGGGGCTTGTTTACGGGCTTACCTACAGACCTGCACCCGATTGTGTGACCTACCGCAAAAAGGTAAAATACGGCACAGGCACATTACAATACGTTAATATTTATCAGCACAATGATAATAAAAAAAGACCTTTACTCATATATATCCATGGCGGCAGCTGGGTTTCTGGCATCACCGAAATGAGAAATGCATATATAGCCGAATGGGCTAAAAAAGGCTTCAACACTGCAGCAATAAGCTACAGTTATGCACCTCAGAAAGTATTCCCGACACAGCTACAGGAAGTATTTGATGCAATTGACTTTATATACGACAATGCCGACAAATATAATTTCGATACGGATAATGTTGTTCTTGCAGGTGAGAGTGCAGGAGGATATTTTATTTCTTATGTCGCATCCGTAACAGAAAACAAAGAAATCCTTGAAAAAATGAATTTCAGATTCAGACATGCCGATGAATTTAAAATAAAAGCAATGGTCACTCTTTCAGGATGCTTTGATCTCAGAAGAATGACCGATCCAAAGAAACCGCAATCAGGCTTTCCGGATATTAAAACAATGGTAAAATCATATCTTATGATGGAATATGATGATGCTGTAAAATATCTTAATTCAGAACAAGGCAGATGTGTTTCTCCTCAGGTTAATGACAACTATCCTCCGTCATTTATAATATGGGGAGACAAAGATCTGCTCCGTTATGAGTCATTTGACTTTGCAGAAGAATTAAGACAGAACGGAATTGAATACAAATTATATAAAGCCGACGGTGCAATCGGAATGCATGCATGGTCAATTGTTCAGCTTTTCAGAAAAAGCAGAGAGTGTTTCAATGTTACATTTGAGTATATCAGAAATTTCATAAATTGTGAATAAAAATAAAAGGGACGATATCTTTCGATATCGTCCTGATTTTATTATTCAGCAGCTTCTTCAGCTTTTTCAGCTTCAGCCTTAGCGAGGAGTTCTTCGATGGGAACTGCTGTTCCTTCGGGAATTTCGTCTTCTGCAGCTTCTTCAACAGCTTCTTCTGTCTCTTCGGGAGCAAGAAGAGCTCTGATTGAAAGGCTTACATGCTTCTTTTCAAAGTCGATATTAGTAATCATAACCTTTACTGTATCGCCGATATTAAGCTCATCCTGAGGCTTTTCAACTCTGTGATTTGCAATCTGTGAAATATGAATAAGACCCTGAATGTGAGGAATAATCTGTGCGAAAGCACCGAATGTTGTAAGGCTGACAATCTGAACATCAATTGCAGAACCAACGGGATAATCTCTTCTGAGGATTTCCCAGGGACTGTCTTCAATCTTCTTGAAGCCGAGAGAAATCTTCTTGTTTTCTGCATCGATATTCTTGATATTAACTTCAAGCTTGTCACCTACAGCAACAACCTCTGAAGGATGCTTGATTCTGTTCCATGAAAGCTCTGACTTGTGGCAGAGACCCTGAACGCCTGCAGCGATTTCAACAAATGCACCGAATTCTGTGAGAGATACAACTGTACCTTCATACTTCTGACCAACTTCAACCTGTGCCCAGAAAGCATCTCTTGAAGCCTTGCGAGCTTCTCTGAGAACTGAATTGATTGAACCGACAACTCTTCTTCTGCGGTTATCAACATCAATTATTCTGAAATTAACTGTCTGACCAAGAAGGTCTTCAAGCTTATCATTCTTTGAAAGAGTAGCCTGTGAAGCAGGAACAAATACTCTTACTACATCAGAAAGAACAATAACACCTCTGTTAAGGATTTCTGTAACATTACCGCTGAGAATAGCACCGTTATCTTTAGCTTCAGCAATCTTGTTCCAGTTTGCCTGAGCATCATAACGTTTTTTGGACAATGTGATAAATCCGTCAGCATCATTTGTCTTCATGATGATAAGATTAAGTTCATCACCGACTTTGACTTCCTTTGAGGGGTCAGCTGAAGAATCTGCGCTGTACTCATCATAAGGAATGATACCTGTCTGCTTTCTGCCTATATCAACCTGAATTTCAGTAGGTGTAACACGAAGTACTGTGCCTACTACCTTCTGATCGGAATTAAGACTTTTTAAAGATTCTTCGAGAGCCTGCTCGAATGACATTTCTGAATCAGCGACAGCCTGTCCAACAGCTTCAGCAGATTCAACGTTGTTTACAAGTTCGGACATTTTTTTAATTACCTCCTTTATTATGCAGACGGGAGTTGAAGCACCCGCCGTAACACCAATTGTGGTACATCCGCTGAAGTCAATATCCGACAGTTCTTCAGCCGATTCAATAAGAAACGTTCTTGTGTTTGTTTCACATACAGCTTTTAATTTCTGTGTGTTTGAACTGTTTCTTCCACCAATTATTATGATTATATCACACTCATGTGATAAATTGCAAGCGTCTTTTTGTCTTTTTGACGTTGCATCACATATTGTATCAAAAATTTTTATATTTGTACAGTACTTTTTTATTAATTCTGAACATTTTTTATATTCATTTATACTGAATGTAGTCTGAGCAACATAAATCACTTCAATTTCGGAAAGTAATTTATTATTTTCGATAAGCTTCATAAGCTCGTCATAATTTCTGAAAACATATGATTTACCATTACAATAGCTTCTGAAGCCCTTGACCTCAGGATGATTTTCATCGCCGGCAATCAGTACAATATTATCACAAGTTGAATGCTTATCGATAATCTTTTGTATCTTCATTACAAAAGGACAGGTTGCATCGGAATATGAAATACCTGCCTTTCTGATATTTTCAAGTAATTCCTTTGTTATACCATGAGCTCTGATAACAAGCTCACAGTTATCGGGAACCTCGTCGGGTGACTCAACAATTACTGCACCTCTGTTACATAGACTCTGTATATACTGAGGATTATGAATAAGAGGCCCGAGTGTTGCGACATTCTTTCCGTCAGAGAGCAATTCTTCAACTTTATTGACAGCTCTGTTTACGCCAAAACAGAAGCCTGCTGAATCAGCAAGAATAATATTCATTTTTACACCTTAACTCTGTCTGCAATTGCATTGATTGATTCCTCAAGTGTCATATTGCTTGAATCAACGAGAACAGCATCATCAGCCTGCTTAAGAGGGGCAGTTTCTCTGTGAGAATCATTATAGTCACGCTGAATAATCTCTTCAAGAAGCTCCTTATAATCAACTTCAATACCTTTTTCCTTAAGCTCCCTGAAGCGTCTGTCTGCTCTGACTTCGGCTGAAGCGGTAAGGAAGAATTTATACTGTGCATCAGGAAGTATTACCGTGCCGATATCTCTGCCGTCCATAATAACATTATTATTTTTTGCCATATCACGCTGTAAATCAAGAAGGAATGTTCTGACTGCAGGAATAGCTGACACATTTGAAGCAGCCATTGATGCTTCAGGCATACGGATAGCTTCGGAAACATCCTCACCGTTAAGAAAAACTCTCTGTGTGCCGTCAATATACTTAAGCTCAACCTTTGTTTCGGGCAGAAGGGAAGCCACAGCCTCAGCATCGTCCGTAGCAATACCGTGTCTTAATGCATTTACACCGATTGAACGGTAAAGTGCACCTGTATCAACATAAATAAAACCGAGCTTCTTGGCAACTGCCTTAGCCACACTGCTTTTGCCTGCACCTGCAGGGCCGTCGATTGCAACATTAATCATAATTTTACACCTCATTAAACTGATTTTCCGGCAAGCACACCGGTAGAAAACGCTATCTGAAGATTAAAACCGCCTGTATATGCATCAACATCAATTACTTCTCCGGCAAAATAGAGATTTTCACAAAGAGTTGACTGCATTGTTTTAGGATTGATTTCCTTGACAGATACTCCGCCCGAAGTAACAATTGCTTCATCAAGAGGTCTGAATGACTCAATATTTATTGTAAAATGCTTCAGAAGATAAACAAGGTCGCGACGCATATCCTTTGTAATCTGATTTACCTTCATATCCGTAGGTATTTCACTCAGACGGACAATAACGGGAACAAGCTTTGACGGAAGAAGTTTTGAAAGAGCATTTGCAATTGATTTATTTGCATTCTCACCGAAATCACGGAGAATTCTTGCATCAAGTTTTTCATCTGTCAGACCGGGCTTAAGGTCAATTTCAACAGAATATTTTCCGTCATGCATATCCTTCATATGTGAGCTGGCACTTAAGATTACGGGACCGCTGACACCGAAATGGGTAAACAGCATTTCACCGAAATCATGAAAGACTTCGTTATAGGTATCATTATCACGGACAGTAATTGCGATGTTTTTAAGAGCAAGTCCCTGTAAAGAGCCTGTCCATTCATCTGATGTATTGACAGGAACAAGAGAGGGCTTGAGCTGAGTAACTGTATGTCCGCACTGACGGGCAAGTGAGTAGCCGTCACCTGTTGAGCCTGTAAGGGGATAGGATTTACCGCCTGTTGCAACAATATATTTTTCTGCTTCATAAATATTTCCGTCTTCATCTTCAGCAGAAATGATTCTGTTATTTTCAGTATTGAATTTAACTATCCTGGCTTTTGCTCTCTTAACACCATTTGCTTTCAGAAAATTATGAAGTGCATCAACAATTTCAACAGCTTTATCAGATTCGGGAAAAACTCTGTTTCCCCGTTCAATTTTCAGAGCAACACCTTTTTCTTCAAAAAAATCCATAGTGTCAAAAGGCATAAAGCGTGAAAGTGCACCATAGAGGAAACGACCGTTAACGGTAACATTTTCAATAAACTCATTAAGCAGTGAGCAGGCATTTGTAACATTACATCTGCCTTTGCCGGTAATCATAACTTTTCTGCCGATTTTATCGTTACGCTCGCAGAGAAGAACATTTTTCCCGTTTTCAGCAGCAAATCCTGCAGCCATACAGCCTGCAGCTCCGCCGCCTATTACCAAAACATCATACATATACTGTAATCCTTTCAAAACATATCTATTATATATTAACTCAATAATTACAAAAAAGCAAGTAAACCAAATAATTTAATTTTTTACTTGAAATAATCAACAGTATAGGTTATTATTATTTTAAGAATAAAGGCAAAGGAGATATTGAAATGAGTTTTGATTCTCATATTTTATATTACAGAAAACCTGCTAAAGCATGGACTGAAGCATTACCTCTCGGCAACGGCAGTATAGGTGCTATGATTTACGGTAAGGCACAGACTGAAACAGTTTCAATGAACTATGACCAGCTCTGGACAGGCTACCCGAAAACTTATCAGCACATGTGTGATTATAACAGCTTTGTAAAAGCACGCGAGCTTGTAATGCAGGGAAAACTTTATGAAGCTCAGGAAATTCTTCAGGACAATTTTGAAGGCATGAATTCCGAAGCATATATGCCTTTCGGTGATATTGTCATCGAGTGTCACAAGGGCTTTATTAAAAACTATTCAAGAAAGCTTGACCTCTCAACTGCTGTACATACTGTTGAATATGAAAAAGCAGAGGTAAACTATAAAAGAACATCTTTTGTTTCTTTTCCCGAAAAAGCATTTATAATGAAAATCGAAGCTGACAAGAACGGGGCTGTTGATTTTGTTCTGAAAATGAACTCTCCTTTGAAGCATTCAGTTTCAATTGAAAACGAAGCACTTGTTCTTGACGGCATTTGTCCTTCACTTTCACCCAGCAATGTTGATGTTATTCCCGAAAATGAATATATTCAGTATTCCGACGAAGAAGAAAAGAAGGGTATGAGCTTCAGAGGTGCCGTAAAAGTCAGAACTGACGGCAACATAGCATACAGCAGCAACAGTATTATTGTTACTGCTGCAACAAAAGCTTATATCTATTTTACTTGTGAAAGCAGCTTCAACGGCTTTGATAAGCATCCTAACCTTGAAGGCAAGGAATATAAAAATGCTTGTCTTTCAATGCTCAATGCCGTTTACGAGAAGGATTATGATACTGTACTGAATAACCATATCAATGATTATAAATCATTCTATGACAGAGTCAGTCTTGAGCTCGGCACAGATAAAAAAGAAAAGGTTCCGACCGATAAAAGACTTGCCGATTTCATGAAAGACAAAAACGATATTGGGCTTTATGCACTTCTGTTTAATTTCGGCAGATACCTCACAATTTCAGGCTCCAGAGAAGGGACTCAGGCAATGAATCTTCAGGGAATCTGGAATCACAGGGTAAATCCTCCGTGGAGCTCTAACTACACTGTAAATATCAATACGGAAATGAACTACTTTCCCACACTTATGGTTGATATGCCTGAAATGCATCTTCCTCTTATTGAGTTTGTAAAGGAAATGAGTATAACAGGTGAAAAAACTGCAAAGGAAATATATCACGCAAGAGGCTTTACAGGACATCACAATGTTGATATATGGAGAATGACAACACCTGTTCAGGGTAATTCGCAGTGGTCATTCTGGCCTATGTCTTCCGGATGGCTCTGCAGACATCTTTATGAGCATTATGAATACACACTCGACAAATCATATCTTAAGGATACTGCATATCCTATCATGAAAAAAGCAGCAGAATTCTATCTTGACCTGCTTGTACCCGATAAAGACGGCAAACTTATTATAGCTCCCTCTACATCACCTGAAAACAGCTTTAAATACGGAAAAGAAGCATGCTCAGTTTCTCAGACATCAACAATGTCCATGTCAATTATAAAAGAGCTTTTCGGCAACTGTATCAGAGCATCTGAAATCCTTGGTGAAAGCTGTGATGTAATTGCAGAAATCAAGGATAAGCTTCCCAGAATGCTTCCGTTTATGGTCGGTGCAAAGGGTGACCTTCTCGAATGGTACAAGGATGAGGAATGGACAGAGCCTCACCACAGACATATTTCACATCTGTATGCCCTTCATCCGGCAAGACTTATAAATCATGAAGACACACCCGAACTCATTGAAGCATGCCGTAAGACACTTGAATACAGAGGCGATGCGGGCACAGGCTGGAGCCTTGGCTGGAAAATCAACTTCTGGGCAAGAATGTGGGACGGCAACCACGCAATAAAACTTATCGATATGCAGCTTCGTCCCGTTGATAACAGATATCATATCAATTATAAAGGCGGCGGCGGAACATATCCCAATATGTTTGATGCTCATCCTCCTTTCCAGATAGACGGCAACTTCGGTGCAGTAAGCGGCATTGCAGAAATGCTTATGCAGTCAACGGAAGACACAATCTATCTTCTTCCTGCTCTTCCCGGTAAATGGTCAGAGGGCAGCATAAAAGGTCTTCGTGCAAAGGGCAATATCAAGGTAGATATTGAATGGAAAGACGGAAAACTCACAGATTATAAGTTGTTCGGTGATACAACAGATAAGCGTATTGTATATAACGGAAATACTCTCTGATACAGGTGATATAATTGAAATCAATTGCAGATGTATTCAAAATCGGCAAAGGTCCTTCAAGCTCTCATACAATGGGACCCGAAAAAGCGGCAATGATTTTTGCCGCTGAAAATCCCGATATTGATAAGGTTGTAATTACATTGTACGGTTCATTATCAAAGACAGGTAAAGGGCATCATACAGATAAAGCTGTTCTTTCACCGTTTGATAAGATTAATGCTGAAATTATATGGAACAATGATGAAACCGATTTACCTCATGAGAATACACTTGATTTTGCAGGTTATAAAAACGGTAATGAAGTTGCCCGTATGCGTGCTATGAGTATTGGTGGCGGTGATATAAAGATTGAGGGTAAGGAATTTACCGAAATGCCCGATATTTATCCCGAAAATACATTCACGGATATTGCCGCTTTCTGTAAGAAATATAATCTCAGACTCAGTGATTATGTCTTCATGTATGAACCTGAAATAAAGAATCATCTTTATGAAGTATGGTATGCAATGAAAGACTGCATTGAAAAAGGACTTGAAACATCAGGCATTCTTGAAGGCGGTCTCGGTGTTGAAAGAAAGGCTCAGTTTCTTTATAATCAGCGTCATATTGATGAAAGTGAAGTTACAAGAGAAAACAGAACTGTCTGTGCTTATGCATTCGCTGTCGGCGAACAGAATGCTTCGGCAGGTACTGTTGTTACGGCTCCCACCTGCGGTGCATGCAGTGAAATGCCTGCCGCTCTCAAGTATATGCAGGAAAAGAAAAGATTCTCAGATGAAGATATCCTCAGAGCACTTGCCGTAGGCGGTCTTATCGGTAATATTGTAAAAACAAATGCATCTGTCAGCGGTGCTGAGTGCGGTTGTCAGGCTGAAATAGGAACAGCATGCTCAATGACAGCAGCAGCTCTCGGAGAGCTTTTTGAAATGGGTATTGATCAGATAGAATATGCAGCTGAAGTTGCAATGGAGCATCATCTGGGACTTACCTGTGACCCTATATGCGGACTTGTTCAGATTCCCTGCATTGAAAGGGGAGCCGTTGCTGCAATGAGAGCAATAAATGCCCTCAACCTTGCTAATTTCCTTTCTTCAACAAGAAAAATTTCATTTGACCTTGTTGTTGAAACAATGTATCAGACAGGTAAAGACCTGAAGCACCATTACAGAGAAACATCTGAGGGCGGTCTTGCTAAATTATATCAGTAAAATAACAAATGGTGCCTCGTCTTCAGATGAGGCACCATTATTATCAACTGAGCATACTGATTATTTCTTTAAATTCATCAGAATCACGGACTGAATAAAACTCATCATGAATCAACCACTTATCACGCATAATTTCACAGAGGGGTCTTGTGTCAGATGTTTCAAAGTCTGTTTTTCTTTCAACAACTTCACCTACAAGTAATGAATTGAATTTTTGTTCATCGGGTCTGTTATCAAAATCAACAGCCTCTTTAACTGCAAGTTTCAGATGTTTGAAGCATTTTTCTTTTTCTCCGAGTGCAATATATCTTTTTGCAATGTTAAAATTGTTATTAGCATCACCCCAATTGTTTTTCGGTCTGTTGCCGTCAAAAATTATTTTATCAAGTTCGATACGCTTGATAAGAACCTGTAATTCAGTTTCATCATTTACAACACCTGAATTTGCAAGTAAATATAAATATGATGAAAGTGAATAATAACTGTTATGAATTGCTTTTTGTAAAAAAGACAATTTTTCATCCTCTTCAAGAGCCCACCAAATTTGACTTTCCCTGCTATATTCCATCGGAGGCAATGTTTCAAATATTTTCCTGCCGATTTCTTTTCTGCCTTGTAAACAATGATTAAAAGCGAGTCTTGATGTCGCTTCAAGACGGATATTCAGGACAGGACAATATTTCATTATCCTTTCACCGAGTGCTGTTATTTCTGCATCATACTTTTCCATATTATCTTTCCATTCGGGAATATTTCCGTCATCATCACCCGAAACAAAAAGTGCATACATCAGTTTATCAAGCAGGACATAGTTGTTCGGATATTCTTTTACACCTTCACGGGCAATTTCAATACATTCGTTGATTTTGCCCTGACTGATTGCGTTCTGAAATCTTTCAAGATATTTTTCTACATCTTCATTTTCTGTAATTTCATTGACACCGAGAAGATAATCTACAGATATACCGAGAATTTTTGCAATTGTAGGTAAAAGTTCAATATCCGGATAACAGACACCCGACTCCCAACGTGATACAGACTGACACGAAACACAAAGCATTTCCGCAAACTGTTCCTGCGTAATGTCTTTTTCTTTTCTGAAATTTTTAATATTTTCACCTGTTCTGAGTTTCATATAATCATCTCCGTTATTTATTGAAGAGCGCCCTTCTGATTATGATTATAAATTGAATTACAATACAATTCAACTACTCATAAATTGATAAATTTTAACTACCAAAGTGAAAAAGCTGCCTCACAAAGAGACAGCTTATATTGTTATCCGTTAATCACATCTGACATGTTGTACATGCCTGTTGTTTTATCTTTCATAAATACAGCGGCATTGACAGCACCAACAGCAAAAACATTCTTTGAGAGGGCTGTATGGCTTATTTTAATGATTTCATCATTGCCTGCAAAAATCACTTCGTGTTCACCGACAATTGTACCGCCTCTGATTGAATGCATACCGATTTCATACTTATCACGCTTCTGAGAACGGCTGTGCCTGTCATAAACAAGCTCAGGCTCATAATCAAGACCTTCCTCAACAGCCTTTTCAAGCATAATTGCAGTTCCGCTGGGAGCATCAA